>CAJYHH010000099.1 GCA_913773825.1 Candidatus Sericytochromatia bacterium
TTTGAGAGCGCACAAGCTGCTCTTCAAGCGTGTTCCACTCATTACATTCAGAGCATTTGCCCATCCATTTGGGAAATTCTGCGCTGCAACTCTGACAGACATAGCGGATTTTCGTTTTGGCAGAAGCTTTTGTCATGTATCCTCACTGGGTTAGCGGGTCAGGTCTAGCCTGTAGCTGAAAGCAAAAGGCTGAAACAGCTATTAGTTTAGCTGACATTAAGACACATATACGCTGAAAAACAAATCAAAAAGATCCAGTTAACGGCTTAAACGATTACTGGAACGAGGGCTGCAGGAGATGCACCTGCAGCCCTTAACCAGCGTGTGTGTATGTGTATAATTTAGTATAACACAGCATCAGACTATGGGCTATGGGCTGCTGGGGTAATGAAATTCAGGGAAGAAGATTTAAAGAGAATGACTAAGCTTGTTCAATTCCACAAAATGTGACACAATATCTGACCGAGAACTTTTGCTTAAACTTTGTTTTAAAATAAGCCCGTTTTAACTAAGCTACTGATTCCTGAAAGGCTTGATTATGCCCTTGATGTCTGTGCGTCTGGTTTCTGGTTTTTTGACTATTTGCCTTTTGAGTTCGTGTTATGGATTAACCCCACAGCCTGCTGAACTATTTGAACTTGATCATGTTTCTCACGCCTCTAAAGCCCTACACGCTCAATCTCGACTGGCCTTGATCAGTACTGACGGCCAGCGGCTCAGCCCACCAACAACGGCTTTACAGCAGAACGGATTGCTCAAAATGCATCACTTGTTGCAAGCCCAAGGGCTGAATATCGGCGCTCCGGTTCCAGCTAGCGGAGTAGGCAGCAAACTGGAGCAGGGGTTTCCTGAACTGGTAGCAGAAGATACTTTAGGGCGACTGAAACAGACGGCTCAGGATCAGCAAGCAGATTTAATTGTGCTAATCAAACAAACTGCGCGGCCTGATCAGCGAGTGGATTTATTCAGCCGCCAGGTCAAGTTTAACTGTGAAGTTGCCCTACAAGTCTATTCACCGTCTGAACAGGCTTATCTGATGCAGGTTAAAGCAAATGGCGAAAACGGTTATAACAGCCTGCTGCAGTCAGCAGCTTTAATCGGTATGATCAGCACAACTTTAGTCACACCAGGCATCAGACTAGGTTATGGCGCGGCTCAACAACAGCAAGGAACCCAGGTCTCAACCATTGCCCAGTTAATCGCTGGCGGTGCCATTGTGGGGATTCTGGCCTGGGATATCAGCCAGGGCGTTACCACACCCGAAACCCGCCAGCAAGCCGCCTGTGATCAGGCTTTACAGCAAGCAGCAACGGGGTTAAGCCGTGGCTTTGGTCTACAGCCTGCAGTTGAGCCAACACGTTAAGCCAAGTTAAACTAAGTTGAGCCAAGCTGAGCCAAACGGCTCAGTTCTCAACTGACTTATTCAGCTTTAAAACATACCCTTCAGCGTAGCGAGTTTCGATCACAAAGTCTGGGTGCGCTGGCAGAACGCGCCGCAGAGACATCACCAGATTATCAAGCTGGCGAGGTGACGCGACTTTTTGCCCTTGATCTAAAACTTGAGCGATCTGGTCACGCCGGATGAGCTGATTGGCATGCAGGCCAAAATAATCCAGCAGCTTAAACTGACGAGCGTTGAGCTTGACTTTAACATCACCAAAGATGATCTCATAAGATGCTCGCTGGAGGGTAAAAGGCCCCAGACGGGCAGTTTGCTCAGGACGTGAACAGCCAAAATGTGTGAGTATTCGGCGTGAATGGCGCAACAAAGCTCGACTTTCGGCAATCAGCTCATCGGGCTGCACAGGCTGCATCAAATAGCCGTCAGCACCTGCTTCAAGCATCTTCAGGCCAGCTTCAAGATCCTGCTGCGGCGTCAGCATCAGCAAACTGGCCAGAGGAGCCAGCATCTGCAGGGACTTCAGCTGCTGCAGGCGGTCAAAGCGTGAGATCACAATCAGCACCGGCAGTTGCCGATAAACGCTTAAAGCATCTCTTAGCGCCTGATAACCGAGCACAAGCTGAACCTTAAATCCGGCCTCGCGATAGATCTGGCTGTAGTATTCTGCCTGCAAACTGTCTGAGATCCAAAGCAGGACCTGATCTAAACTCTGCCTGCGCAATGGTTGTTTACTCATCGCTGAACCAGATCAAAATAAAACTGGCTGCCGCCCTGGCTGGTCTGACGAGCCTGCAGCTGACTGCCAAGCAGCGCCAGCAGCTCATGGCAAATATGCAGACCCAGTCCCGCATGTTCAATATGGGTCAGACGCTCCAGCTCACCTTCACTCAGGGTCGTATTCTCACTTAAGCCTTCATCGATCACGGCTAGTCGCAGTTCTTGCGCTTCCTGGCTGACTTTGAGCGTAACTTTGCCAGGGGTGTATTTAAAAGCATTGTCTAATAACTGAGTCAAAATCCGCTGGAGAATATCCGGGTCTGAATAAAGATAAAGCTCACGCCCACCTCTGAGTACCAGACGCTGGGACTCAGCTGAGAAGCTGCTTTCGAGGCTTTTGAGCAATTGTTTGAGCTCAAAGCGCCGAAACTGCACATGACGAAGCGAAAAGCGATAACGAGCCCAGAGCATCAGTTTATGAAAATCTTTGACCAGACTCTGAGTCAGCTGATGATCTTTGCCCTGACTTGCCAGATTCTGATTGACCGGGCTCTGGCTGCCAGAAGTCTGAATGCTCAGACCGTTTTCAGACTGAGCTTTAAAGCTCGCCAAAGTCTGAAGCTGAAGCAGCTGCTGCAGACCTTGACCTAAATGCTGGCTCAGATACTGAATAAAATGGCTCTGGCTCTGATTAAACAGGCGCAGCGTTTCGCGATGGGCATAGAGCTGCAGGCTGTTATCCAATCGCGCATTCAGCTCAACGCCATTTAAGGGTTTGCGCAGATAGTCATTGGCGCCGTATTCAAAGGCCTGACGGAGATGTTCAGGCGAGAGCATCATACCCGTACAAATCAATAAAGGACCGCGAAATTCAGAGGAACGCAGCTGGCGAATCAAATCAATCCCGGACATTTCAGGTAATTGCCAGTCGGTAATCACGGCGTCTACCCATTGCTGATTGAGAATTTTTAAGGCTTGCTCACTGCTGCGGGCCTGATACAGATCACCGTCACGCTCATGCAGCCAGTCCACCATCTGAGAGAGTTGTTCAGCATCGTCATCAACGATTAAAATCCGGGGAGACTTGAGCAATAAGTTCTCGATAGCTTGTTTCATTAACTTCTTTGATCGCACAACTGAGCGCCTGCAGCCAGGTCTGGATCTGCGGATCGCTCAGCGCGCTAAGCTCCTTTAAAAGTGGCTTAAGTTCTGAGATTTTATACACTTCAAGACTTGCCAGGCGTTGAGAATAAGGCGCCAGCGTCTTGAGCTGACCAGGCTGCCAGGTCTGAACCGGAAGCTGAGATTCAGCCAGACGCGGTAACTGAACCCTGACCAAGGTGCCGCCAGCCGGACCGTCTAATAATTGCAACTTTCCTTGATGAGCCTGGATGACCTGCTGACAAAAATAAAGCCCCAGTCCACTAGATTGAGCCGTATTGCCCTGGGCAAAACTCTGATATTTTTCTAGCGCCTGTGACTTGATTTCAGGCGTCATACCGGGTCCGGCATCCAAAATATGAAGCTGAAGCGCGCTCTCGCTGAGATGACAGCTAATCTGAACTTCACTGCCAAATGGTGCGTGTTTGATTGCATTGTCGAGAATATTCTGGATCACACGCTCAAACAAAAAAACATCTACCTGCACCCAATGCTCTGAGTTAACCAGATTGGCAATCTGAATTCCTTTGCTTAAAGCCCAGGGCTGCAAAACCTGGCTGACGCGCTGAACCAGATCACTTAAGCGCTGGGTGCTAAGCTGTAAATCCAAGCTGGCCTGCTCGTTTTGATTGACATTGAGCATGCTTTCAATCAGGCTTTTCATACGTAAGCTGGCAGCCTGAACTGACGCTCCATCAGCTGGGCCACTACTCTGATGCGGCAGATTTAAAAGCACGTTGAGCGGTGTTTTAAGATCATGCACCAGCATCTCGACCATTTCTTCTTTAAAATTCAGCAGCTGATTCAGCTCTTCGTTTTTTTGATTGACTTCCTGGGTGCGGGCATCGACTAAATCTTCAAGATGGTGATTGATCGTGAGTAATTCCTGCCGGAGCTGAACCGACTGCAGATAGTTTTTTTGCAGCCTCCAGGCCAAAAATCCTGATTGACTCAGACAAAAAGTTAAAAACCCATAGCGGGTAAAGTAGCCCGTGTGGATCAGGCTAAAAGCATTGAGAATGTCGTTAATCACGGTGGCAGCATAAATCAGACCGCTATAGACAAAGGGCGTCACGCTACTGTCTCGCAGATGCTTTCTGAGTAGCCAGGTATTGTAAGCCACGCAACAAGCCATCACCAGCAGCCAGAGATTTAACAGCGGGTTCTGAATTTTGCCCGGCAGCAGGATGGTCAAAGCAAAGCCCAGATGCAACCAGCTGATAAACCGCGCAAAGCGCACTGAAACATAGTCTGGCGACAGCGCTCGCGCATACAAAAAAAAGCAGGGCAAAAGTCCATAAAGCCCCAGGCGTAAAATCCGACTGCCTATAGCCAGCGGAATATCGCCAAACAAAAACTCTAAATTATGAACCCGGTAAAACTCCATATAGACACAGGTCGACAGGCATAAGAGCCCAAACCACATAATCGCTTTGTCTTTGGGATGAAAGAGATACAACAGCAGATGAAAAAAAGCTAAAAAAGCAAAAACACCAAAAATCAGGTTCATCTGCAGATTCATGCGATAAATGCGCTTATCAATTTCAGCAGCGGTGCCAATCCAGACCGGTTTAAGCAAACCGCTCCACTGCAGCAGATTATTCGTCACAACAATTTTGAGTTGAAGCGTTTCTTGATCTGCACGAAAGGGCTGAAACTGAGGCACCCGTGAAGCGCTGCCCAGATAAAAACCGTTATGCCCAACCAGTTTGCCGTTTACATAAGCCCTAAAACTTTCGCCTGAAATATCGTCACTAAAGAGCATCAGGTTCTGGCCAATAAACTCAGCCGGAATTTTAATCTTAAGGGTATAGGTCCCCGTGCCATAAACCGGCATTCGGCGCTGATAAAGTGCTTCCCATTTATCTGGCACGCGAGCTTGAAACTGCTGACCATCAGGACCTGTAAAGTCCCAGTTTGTGTTGAGATCAAAGGTCTGTCTCAGCACCTGAGGACTAAGCGTGATACTTTCAACTGCGTCGGCTTCCAGGGCTGTCAAAAAGCCTAACAACAGACTTAAGCCTAAATAGCAAACACCTAGCCATAAACGCGTTTTTAGAACTGATAATCTCACAGATCTCTTGCTCATTTTGGGATTAAAAAATGTCTTTACATGCCGATTGGGAAGGTTAGCGCGACTCTGCAGTGCCATTTTTTTGTGTGTTCAACTCTTCTCAACAGGGCACTTAAGAGAGCACTTAAGGATTCTCAAATCCCAATGTACTGGTTTGGCCTAAACAAAGTCAAATGAATGACTTTACTCTCAGACTCAATTGCTAAAACCTGGATTAAATTTTTTACGCCACTTATTCATCCATTCAAATTGTCTAATAATTGTTTGATTTCATTAAATGACCCCTTGATTTTTGCAGATCGATTGAATCAGATCAAGCCCTGAATTACGCTAAGCAAATTCTTGAGAACGCTATTTGTATCCCGGAGTTGTGATGAAATCAACCTACACGCTGCCGATTGTCACCTGTCTGAGTTTAAGTCTGCTGTCCGCCTGCCAGCCCGCACCGCTAAGCCAGTCCAGAAGCTTTACACCTGAAAATGCCGCAGCCACAAACGGCCAGAATCCTGTCATTGAGCCCTCAGCTACGACCATTCAAACAGGCTTCAGCTCCAGCAATTCTGACATCAAGCCCGTCCCCGCCATGGTCAAAACACCAGCCAGCGGTGAAGTCCGCTACGACGGCCAGACTCTGACCGTCCAGCTGCAGCTGCCCCCGCTCAGCCCCACTGCTGAACCGGGTTTTCAGACCCAACTGCTCGATCTGAGCACAGCTGCTAAAATTACCGCAACCGTCAAAGACTCGTATGGAAAAAGCTACACACCCGTCGGCGCTGACGGCAATGGCCAGATTACTTATCCGGCTAACGGCATCATCACCCTGAGCTTTAACAATGTCCGCCCAGACGAACTGCTGCTGGTCGAGGCTCAAGTCACTGAGGCCAGCCCGGCAACGCTGATTCCCCAGGCCGATCTGGCCGTGGCGCTGCGCCATACTGAACTCAGCCCGATCACAACCAGCGCAATGGACTTCCAAAGCACGGCCATTGCCAAAACCCTCAAACAATTGCTAGCGCTCAACGCGGCCCGCGCCCGGGTTATCAGCCTGCCAGATCTGATCGATCTGATGCAGAGCATCACGGGACGCACCGGCACAGCCCCAGCTTATACTTATCCTCAGAATCATCCCAGCCTAGTTAAAACCAGTCTGTTGGCGATCGATTTGCAGACTCAGGAACCCAGCGCTCTGACAGCTGGCAGCTATCGCAGTTTAGGCGCCACACTCAATCTGACCGTCACGGGTTTACTAACTGGCGATACGCTGCAGGTTCAGCTGACAGATGTCGCCACAGCGAGCAAAACAGGACTGGGCAACGGCAGCGGGGCAGCCTTTAACCTCACGGGCGCAACCCCCGGCAGTGGCCTTAAACTCAAGGTTTCGTCCTTTGGCACGCCTTCTCAGCCTTATACCTTCACCCTCGACCCGGCAAGCTTACCCGACCTGAGCGAAGGCGGCAGTCAGGCCGTTACGATTACGGCCACCCCCGATCTGACGCTAAGCAGCTTTAGTCCCGCCAGCGGTTTTACGGGCTCGTCTGTTGTGATTACCGGCAGCGGCTTTAATGCTTCGACGACGGTCCAGTTTAACGGCGTTACGGCGACCCGCGTGATCGATAGCCCGACCCAGATAACCGCGACGGTGCCAGCTACAGCCACTGATGGCGTGATCACGATCAGTAAGGGCGCCACAACGATCACTTCAACCAGCACTTTTGACGTCAAGCGCATTCACTTCGTCAAGGCCAATGCCAGCGGCAGCAATAACGGTTCTAACTGGGCCAATGCCTATACCAATCTCCAAACTGCCATTGCAGCAGCAAACACCGGCGACGAGATCTGGATTGCTGCAGGTACTTATAAGCCTCACACAAGCGACCCGAACGTCTCGTTTGTGATGAAAGACGGGATCAAGCTTTATGGCGGCTTTGCCGGCAACGAAAGTACGCTGGCCGCCCGCAACTTCAATACCAATAAGGTCATTTTGTCAGGCGACATAGATAACAATGACGACATGAGCGGTGACTACCTCATCAACTACAGCGGCAATACCAAAGAGCTGATTGGTTTTGCAGGCCGCAGCTACACCCTTGATGGCGTAACCCTGCAAGGAGCAAATGGCAACGCCATGAGCATGGGTAACCAGGGGAATCCCGTCGTTCGCAACGTGATGTTCCGCTACAATTTTACGCCTGGTCGAGGTGCCGCAATTTATTATGCTTCTACAACAGCGGTGCTTGAAAATCTGGTTTTTGAGCATAATCTGGCGACTTATACCACGTCTTCAACGGGAGAGGGTGGCGCGATATACGTGGCAAGCAGCAGCCGTCTCAACCTCAATAAGGCTGTTTTTTACAAAAATCGTGCCGAGGGGACAACTATATATGGGCTAGGAGGCGCATTTGCTCAGTCTACAAACAGCCCGGCGACCCTGAGCAATGTCATCTTTGTCGACAATTCAGCCAGTTTCCGTGGCAACGCTATTTACCAGAGTAACGTTCTCAACCTGCGCAACGTCACGTTTGCGGACAATCATGCTGATTCCAGCAGTGCCCTCTATCGAGGCTCAGGAGGCACCATTGACGCCAAAAATGTCTTGTTCTGGAAAAGCCCGGTTGTTAACACCACGCTGCCAGGGGCCGCCAATGGCAACGTAACGATTGCCGATACCCTGACGCCCTTTATTGACGCCAGCAACCCCGCTGGAGCCGACGGGATTTACTTTACCGCTGATGACGGGCTCAGAATCGCCAACGACGGCGGTCGGGCAGTGAACGCTGGCGTCAACGATGAAGCCAGCCCCAGCACGATTCCGGCGCTGGATATTCTCGGCAATAGCCGCCTCGACGAGCATGATGCAGGAGCCTATGAATACATCTCGCCAAATCCAATTATCTCGGACTTTACCCCGATGTCGGGCCCAGCTGGCACATCGGTCACGATCAGAGGAGCCAACTTTACCGGCGTAACCGCCGTGCGCTTTGCTGGCGTCAACGCAACCAGCTTTACCGTTGACAGTAACTCCCAGATCACCGCCGTTGTGCCCAATGCCCCGGAAGGCAAAATCACCCTTGTCAAAGGCAGTAATTACACCAGTGTTGATGATTTTGACGTGGTGCGCAGAATCTATGTCAGAGCCAGCGCAGGCGGCAATAACAACGGTACCAGCTGGGCTAATGCCTATACCAATCTTCA
>CAJYHH010000100.1 GCA_913773825.1 Candidatus Sericytochromatia bacterium
ACGAAGTTTGCAAAATCACTAAAATTATCAACGCGTTTTATAACTGGGATCACAATTCTTGTGAAATCCTGGTTGACCATGAAGGTGTTGCTCATCCGATCGACTTTGCGAATGCTTACCCTGACTCTAACGTCACTTCTTTACATTTCTACTTCCCCGAGCTGGTTAAAGCCATGGCTCGCTGGTTAGTCTTTATTGCCGTTACAGGCCGTAGAAAACCGCTGTTTGCTCAGTACTGGGAAGAAATGTTCAAGACAAAAGAAAAGGCCGAGAAAAAGGGCTGGTCTTACAAACAGAAGATTGATGCTTACGCTGAAATCGCTGATGAAGCCTTCCAGACTCGCGACTTTGAAAAATTCGTCAAAGAATCTCTGCCCGACTTTGAAAAGCAGGCTTACGAGTATTTTGCCAGCGAAGCTTACAGCAGCATCATTGGTGAATCCGTTGAGCGCTATTTCAAATTCCCCCACGAGTGGCCTGAAAAGAAGATGCACTACAAAGGCATTCATCAGTTCTGGCTTCACTGCGAACGCGGCCGTCTGGGTATTAGCCTCGACGAGGCACTTGAAGAAGCCTCTGCTGAACAAGTAGAAGTCTAAACTCTGAGTTTTTCCAGACGCCCCGCCCACCAGCGGGGCGTTTGTCATTTTGGGGGCGTTTTTATCACGGGTGTTTTCCAAATTTCACTTTTTTCTGTTTATCCGACCCTTTGCTCCACAGCTGTTTACAATCCTGTGCGCTATACTGAATCCAACCCTATTGTAGAGGTCCATACATGGCCAAGATTCTGGCAATCGATGACGAAGAGCGAATGCTTGAGCTTATTAGCGCCTTTTTAGAAAATGACGATCATGAAATTCAGACAGCAACCCGTGGCCGTGACGCGATCGAAAAGGCCAAACACTTTAATCCAGATCTGATTCTCTGTGATGTCCAGATGCCTGATATGGACGGTTATGACGTTTTAAAAGAATTTCGCAGCGATGACGCATTTTTAGGTCTGCCGTTTATTTTTCTGACTGGCTTAGACGATATGAAACATCTGCGTCAAGGCATGAACCTTGGGGCGGATGATTATCTGACCAAGCCCTTTAGCTATGCTGATTTAAGTCAGGCTGTTAAAGTCCGGCTCGAAAAACATCGTGCTGTGACAGAGTCTTATGAAGCCGAAGTCCGTCAGGCTGAAGAACGCGCTGAGACCGCGTTATATACTGACGAAGTCACGGGTCTTGCCAATCAAAAAGCACTGAGTGAACAGTTTCTGAGCCGTTTACAGGCTTTAGGTGAAATGGCTGTGATGGTCTGCGGTTTTGACCAGTTTGATAAATTAATTGAAGAGCGTCCTGCCGCTTTAGCAAATGTCATTCTAAAGGGCGCTGCAACCCGTCTGCGTAGCGCTTTTGACAGTGAAGATAATCTTTATTCAATTGGTCGTAATCGTTTTGTGCTGCTGATGCCCTGTGGGGATGCTTTTCCAAGTCTGGCCCAGCGAGCGCAGATGGTTTTGAGCAAATTAAATGATCCGTATAAAATTATGGGTCAAGAACTCACGCTGGGCGTGAGTTTAGGTATTGCTCGCGTGCCTGATGATGGTGAAGAACTTAACGGACTCCTGCGCAAAGCCGAAGCGGCTTGTGTAAAAGCCGAGGCTGCTGGCGGCAACCAGCACCACTTTGCCGAGTAGTCCTGCTTCACTCTGCCGCAGCTGGCGTGAACGCTATGAGCTGCCGGGTTTGGCCGTTGCGCTTGTGGATACCTCTCGACCTGGGTATCCGCTGACGTATTCTGAGTCATTTGGACTGGCTTCAATTGAACTGACTGTTCCGCTCACCACGGACTGTGTGTTTGAAATTGCTTCTATCACTAAGTTGTTTACGGCTGAAGCGCTGATGCTTTTGGTTCATGATGGTCGTTTAAACCTGACGGATAAACTCGGCCAGCATCTTTCTGAGCTTCCAGAATCCTGGTCAAGGGTAACAATGGAGCAGATTCTTCGCCATCAAAGCGGAATTCGTAATTATACGGCTGTGCCTGAGTATTGGGAACACACTCACGTCGATTTACCGCGAGATCATATTCTCAATTTAGTCAAAGATCTTCCGGTTGATTTTGAGGCTGGCAGTCGCTATGCCTATGACAATACAGGCTTCTACCTGTTGGGTCTCGTTATAGAAGCAGTCAGCCAGCAAAGCTTTGGGGATTTTTTGCAGCAGCGCATTTTTGCACCCTTGTATATGAACTCAACCCGGATGCAGGATTATGCTGCGCTGATTTCTCGCCGTGTCACGGGCTATAGCAAAGTGGAAGGTAAAATTCGCAATAAGCCTTTTTACAGTCCAACCGGTACTTTCTCGGCTGGAGGCTTAGTGTCAAATCTGGGCGATTTGGCCCGCTGGGTAGCCTCTCTGCACACTGGTACTTTATTGCCGACAGAGCTACGTGACCATATGCTTACGACACTCTCTTCTGAAGCAGACAATGAGCAAAGTGAAGGCTTTCAGCTGGGCTTGGGCTGGTTTAGATTAGAAAACGAAGGCCAGCCCTTTTGGGGGCATAACGGCGGAATTTTGGGCTTTACCTCTGCGTTGGTCCATTTGCCAGAACGTAAATTGTCCGCCATTGTTTTAAGTAATTGTGACTGGCTTGAGAATCCACATCAGCTGGCGTTAGAGCTTATTAACAGTACAAATTAAAATAAGATACCTTGTTGGTACTTGAGTATAAGCTTAAGCATGACTGAGAATTCTTTAATTTTAGCTTAGGGTCTACTATACCAGTTGGGTTTTTAATGATTACAATGTCTTTTATTCTGACCCATCTTTTATGATGAAAGGCAATTTAACTTCGTGAAATCGAAAGTCGTGCTTTTAAAAGCTGCTCTTCCTTTAACTACCAGTTTAACTCTTTTAGTCGCCTGTGGCCCGGCGCCAACAACTCCTAGTCCTAACCCTACTGCGTCTGGAACTGCGACTCCGGCTCCTAGCGATTCCCCAGCTGCTACTCCTACCCCAACGGCTGTTCCGACTGATGTTCCTACAGCTTCTCCTAGTGCTTCTGCAACCGCAACAGCTGTCCCAAGTGCTTCTGCTTCAGCTACAAGCAATCCTCTGCCCTCAGCAACATCAGATATTTCAGTTGTTGAGCGCACCACTTTTAACGGTAAAGCCTTTGACGACACTGAAGCGCCTCTTGACGGAGTGACCGTCACCGCTAAGTCACTCAACAGTACTTTGCCTTTTGAAGCAACGACCACCACCGCTGGTGGAGCTTATGCCTTTAACAACGCTCCTGCAGGTGTCCAGATCGAAATTTCAGCTTCTAAGCCTGGTTTTACCACCCGTCGTCGTGTTGAAGTTCTGAAATCTAACAAAGATGGTGACCCGAATGCCAATAAATATGACTTTGGCGCGGGCTCCGGCAGCAATGGTACCCTTGCAAATGCTCTAAGTGATAAGCCTGAAGTTGTTGCTGTCACACCTGGCCGTAATGCTTCTGGCGTTAGCCCCAACACCAGCTTTGTGCTGAAGTTCTCTGAACCTATGGATCGGGCCACAGTTGTAGATAGCTTTTTGGTCCGCGCATTTACAACTGAACAGCTGAGTGTTGACAATCAGAACACGGTGAATGGCTCAAACAGTATCGCTGATCCCACTGGTACCAGCATCTGGGACAAAGCCGCTTTCAATGTCAGCTGGAACAGCGATGACAGCGAAGCGACCTTTACTTTTAAAGAAGAGCGCGCTCTACCGACTGATAAAGACAGCGATAAAGTACCCGACTATGCTGTGACCTTTAGCAAAGGTGGGTTTATCATTACCGCACCTGCACCGATCAACAATAGCATCAAAGATAAAACAGGCATTAGCCGCAACTCAGATTACTTTAAGCTGACCGAAGGCAACTTTGAGCAGTCTTACAAGTTTACGATTACGACCGACACAACCAAGCCGCGTCTGGACAGCATTGTTGCCCAGACTGATGAAAACAGCGGTGCAACTTCTGAAGGTGACGTGATCCGCGTCCGTTTTAACGAGCGGATGGTTCACTACACGCTGGATCGCACTATTGCGGGTGGTATTAATAAAGTAGCCAGCCAGGCTGCCGGTGCTGTGACAGATTCTCAGACTCCAGCTGATGCGATATCAGCGGAAGCTGCCGCTGGTAACTATAAAGTTACTGTCCTGCGTGGTGCTACAACCATGTTGACTAAATCTTCATGGTCATCTTTAGGCGGTCGCGCTATTTTTGATACAACCGATCCAACCCATAAAACAGTCCTGCTGTTACCTGGTACACAGACTAATCTGCGTACCATACAAGGTAGTCCTGCTGGATTGCCAATCAGCGTGACTCACGTTTATACAGATGGCACTTCCGAAACGATTACCACTCCTAATGTTGCGACTAATAACCTGAGTGATGCGGGCTTGACCCTTGTCAATACGGTTGATCCGCAATCTGGAACTTATGGCGGTAGATATAACGACGTAGATTCGAGTAATACGCTTAACCTCAATGATACTTATTTTCTGACTCTGGGCGCTGGTGCTCGACAGAACGATAATAATCCTGCAACTGCGAATGGCAAGCTGATTGCTTATACCATTATCAACCCGACCGGTGCTTTTGGTCCGACAGCTCTTAATGCACCTGCTGGTGGTTATGTCTTGTTCCCGGGTAACGCCGCTGGTGGTCGTCCGGATCTGTATAAGCCGGGTGATAATATTGTGGTTGAAGCGGATACCACAATTGTGGACCCCGCTGGCAACACGCTTGATAGCGCCGGTGATGACGCTTCTGCCAACGCCAGCTAGGTTTCGCTAAACTTAAGCCCTTAACAAAAGGCCCCCAGTCATGAGGGCCTTTTTGCATGGAAATCGACATTCAAATATGCTTTAAAACGTGATGGGGCTCGCTTTTAGTTGAAATTATTAAATAGCTGAGTTAGTC
>CAJYHH010000101.1 GCA_913773825.1 Candidatus Sericytochromatia bacterium
CTCATCCATGCTGCGCTCTACATCCTGAGGATAAAGATTGCGGCCTCTGACAATCATTAAATCTTTGCGGCGACCCGTGACATAGACCTGGCCTGCATGTAAAAACCCCAGATCACCGGTGCGTAAAAAAGCACCTTCATAACCCTCTAAACGAGCCTGAAAGGTCTCGGCACTGGCCTCAGGTTGATTCCAGTAGCCTTGCGCCACATGTGGGCCCTGAATCCAGATTTCACCTACTTGATCCTCGGCTAATTCACGCAGTTGATCAGGCTCAACAATCACAATCTTGCCTTCAAGCCAGGGATGTCCGCAGGCAACCAGTTTGACACGTTCAGCTGAGTGCTCAGAGTCGGATACAGGCACAATCCGGTCAGCTGCCAGAGCCTGTTTATCGACACTGAGTAAAAAGGGCCGTGATTCTGGCTTGGCCGTTGAGATAAACACGGTGGTTTCAGCCATGCCATAAGCAGGCGCTAAAGCATCTGGACGCAGGCCGCTGGGAGCAAAATAGTGGACAAATTTCTCGATCGTGCTGGCGTGGATCGGCTCAGCGGCATTTAAAACAAATCTCAGACTGCTTAGATCAAGACGATCACGCTCAGCCGGGCTGATTTTGCGCAAACACAAATCAAAGGCAAAATTCGGCGCACCGGTGCTAGTCGCCTGATAATCGGCAATCAGCTTGAGCCAGCGCAGCGGCTGTTTTAAAAAGGCCAGCGGCGGCATGATCAAGGTCTCACCGCCAATGTAGAGTGAGTTGAGCAAATGCCCGACTAAGCCCATATCGTGATAAACCGGCACCCAACAAACTAACTTAGCGGCTTGTTCCTGATGCCCAGACGCCACTTGAAACATCGCCGCATTATGTAACAAATTGCCGTGGCTAATGACCACCCCTTTAGGCTGAGCCGTAGACCCAGAGGTGTACTGCAAAAAGCAGATATCTTCTAAACCCAGTTCAGGCTTTTGCCAATTAAGCTCAGCATCAGTAGTTAAGCCAGCTTGAATCACCGTGTCGGTTTCAAACCACTGAAGCTGATCAAAACCCGTCTGACCAGCCTGCTGCATCAGTTCACGCGCCTGAGCCAGAATCAGGCTGTCTGTTAAAACTGCTGGCGTGCGGGCATCGCCAATAATGCTCTGCAGACGTTTAAGCGTATGTTGTAAGCGATGGGGCTCTGGCGGATAAGCGGGAACCGGAATCGCACCGGCATAAAGACAGCCCAGAAAAGCCGGCAAAAAATCAAGACCCGGTGGATA
>CAJYHH010000102.1 GCA_913773825.1 Candidatus Sericytochromatia bacterium
GGGCTGGCGATTCCTGTTCGGCGTGGGTCTGAACCCTGTGTGCTTAAGCTCTATTGGCGTGAAAGAGAAACTGATTCTGCACCCCTGGCGCTTAAAGTCTGGAATGGTCGTGGAGCTGTCCAATTACTTGAACATGAGCCTGAACTGGGCGCGGTGTTACTTGAACGCCTGGACCCCAATACTTCTCTACAAAATCTGGGCGTAACCGAAGCAATTGCCATTGCTGGGCGCCTATTGCGCCGTTTAAGTGTACCTGCTCCTGATGGCTTTTTTAGCTTGCAGGAGATGGCGACTGGTATGGCAACAGCGATGTCTGAACGCTGGCAGGCTTATGGACAGCCTTTTGAACGTCAGACCTTAGAGCAAGTCTGTGAATGGGCCAGAGAGCTAGGATCTGCCAGTCAGCTGTTATTGGTTGATTATGACTTGCATTATGTCGATATTCTGGCAGGGAAGCGCGAGCCCTGGCTGATGATTGACCCCAAACCTGTCGCAGGAGATCCTGAGTTTTGCCCAGCTCAGCTTTTGTGGACCCGTCTGGAAGAGATTGAGGCAGAGCGCGGAATTGTTTACCAGTTTCAGAATTTGGTTGAGGCTGCTGAACTAGATTCTGAGTTAACGCGTAAATGGACGATGGTGCGCTGTGCGGATTATTGGCTCTGGTGCGCAAGCATGGGCTTTACGGTTGACCCTGCTCGCTGTGAGCGGATTATGAGTTGTCTGAATAATCTCTGAGATCGGTAAATAGAGTTTTATTCAGATCCCCTTACCTGTCATATATGCTCGCTTTCAGAGGTCATATGACCGATATAAAAGGTTATATGACCTCTGAAAGTGTTAGGATATTCATATGCTCGATAAGTTATTTGGAACCCAAACAGCAGCCTTTATTCTGCTGCACTTATATCACTATGGAGAGGTCTACGCCAGAGCGCTGGCTCGAGACCTGGATATTTCTCTGTCAGCTGTTCAGAAGCAACTTCAGAAGTTTGAAGAGGCTGGGGTCGTCGTGTCCAAGTTGATGGGAAGAACGAGGATTTATTCTTTTAACAAAAAATCGCCTCTGACTAAGCCTTTGATGGAGCTTGTAGACGTGATTTATTCCTCTATGAGTATTTCAGATAAAGAACATCTGTTTGAAACCCGACAGCGTCCCCGTCGGTCGGGGAAGCCTGTTCGAGGTCGCTAGGTCTCCAAATCATGAAGATGTTAAGCTAATTCTTTAGCGCTTGGAGGCAATTATGCAAAGAGACTTCAGCAGTATCAGTCCGTCGGCAAAAGAGATTCTGTTGATGAAGGGGCTAACAGAGCTTCCCTTTGCTCGACATACAGCTGAGCTGATTGCTGAGCCTGAAGTCTTTACGCCAGATTATGAGCAGCCTAATCCGCTGTATTGGATGCGGGTTTTACATTTTGAAGAGCGCTATCTGAGCGTGAATCAATTGC
>CAJYHH010000103.1 GCA_913773825.1 Candidatus Sericytochromatia bacterium
AGTTCCAGCGGCAGCAGAATCTCAGGTGGAATATCGCCATAACGCGAATAAAACTGATAGAGAAAACGGGTCAGAATCTCAGGATTTTCATCTCTGAGCTGAACCGTAAAAGTTTGGGGCAAAGGAGTTTGCAGCTCACCACCGCGTACCGGAAAAACAGCCACATGGCACATCAGAGCATTGCGGGCAAACTGAATCACATCCAGATTCCATTCAGGTTTGCCAACAATTTTTTGTTTTTGGGCAGGCTGAATATAGCGCTGCAGTGACTGTAAAGTGTCGCGATATTGGGCGGCCTGTTCATACTGCATGCGCTCAGAGCAGCTGCGCATTTTATCCTGTAAACGGGTTTTGAGCAGCTCTGATTTGCCTTCTAAAAACAAGCGGATATCGCTGAGCATGTCTTTAAATTCATCAGAGCTTACTTTTTTCTGGCAATGGCCCATACAGCGCTTGATCTGATAATAAATGCAGACCTGTTTTTCTTTTTTGGGGTCTTTACATTTTTCAATCGGAAACAGCTCTCTGATCGCGTGTAAAAGACCTCTGACAGCGCCGCCGCTGGGGTAAGGGCCATAATAAATCGCGTTGTCACCCGCTCGACGCTGGTAGGCAAACTCAACCTTTGGGTAAGGGTCACGCCAATCGATGCGAATATAGGGAAAGCCTTTAGAATTTTTGAGCAGAGTATTATAACGGGGCTGATGTTTGCGAATCAGCTGCTCTTCTAAAACCAGGGCTTCAACTTCGGTATCAGTAATAATCGTCTCAACCCGATGGACCAAAGGCACCATGACTTCAATTTTGGGCCCATGCAGCGGGCGCCCCTGAAAATAACTGCTGACCCTTCGAGCCAGATTTCGGGCTTTGCCGATATATAAAATGGTGTCCGCTGTATCCCGCATCAGGTAGACCCCAGGCTGGGTCGGCAACAGCTCCAGCTGCTGATGAAGCACGAGTTGATAATTTGTCATATCTTGTATTTTACCTGCTGGCTGGGCCTGCACTCAATTGGGTGATAGCTGTGTAAAGACGCAAGGCCTTGCGTCTTTACACAG
>CAJYHH010000104.1 GCA_913773825.1 Candidatus Sericytochromatia bacterium
AACACCAGAAAACCATAGGGTTCAAACTCATCAAATTTACGCCCAATGCCCTTAGGTAAAACCGAGCGCAGCACTTTAGAGCCGTCTAAAGGCGGAATCGGCACCAGATTTAAAAACATCAGCAAAAAGTTGAGCATCGCAGAGATGCCTAAAGCTTCATTTAAAAAAGACAGTGAGCTGTTGTGCACAAAAATCAGACCAATCACGCTAACAGCACCCAGCAATAAATTGGCACCAGGACCAGCAGCGGCAATTAAGGCCATATCGCGCAAGGGATTTTTCAGATTGCGCTGATCCACATTGACCGAGCGCCCCCAGCCAAAGCCAGCAATCATCAAAAATAGCGTGCCAAATAAATCTAAATGCGCAATCGGATTAACCGTCAGACGCCCTTCGCGCTCAGGAGTGTCATCACCCAAATAATGGGCAGCATAAGCGTGAGCAGCTTCATGCAGGCCAATCGAAATAATAAAAATCGGCACCAGAATCATCAGGTCGAACATATTATTGTTCAGAAGCATGTTTGCCTACTTCGTCCGCCAGCTGACGCGCTAAACTCAGCTCTTGTTCGGGAGTCTCAATCAGGCCGTCTAGTCGGGCGAACAGGATGGTTTGCAGAATCCTGCGGATATGGGGACCGGGTGGTATCCATTCTTTGATTATTGTACCTGATACATGAGATCGAATTAAACGCCATGTCTGCCAGTAAGTACGGATTGCAGCCGCCACAGCCGGCTCTGGCTCAGCAGCCAGACAAGCCCAAAGCGCTTCAGCAGGCAAGCCCTGCAGACGCTGAACAGCCAAGCTTGGCTGTTCAGGCCAGTTTTGTTGGTCTAAATCGCTTAAAGCCTGCCAGGCGGCTAACTGAGCTTTTGACAGCTCTAAAACATTTAACTGGCGCTCATGCGCAGCAGATGCCATGTTAAGTAACAAGCCTAAAAGATAAACCGTCTCTAAATCTGGTTGTTGAGCCTTTTGAGCCTTTTTACAATCAGCGTTATGCTCAACAAATTCAGTGCTGGTGATGCTTGTAAATAGCGCTTGTTCGGCTGACATCTGCTGAATAAACTGCAGCAGGCCTAAAAAGTCTAATTGCGGATCCAGACAGCGCCAGACTTTTAGTTCTTGCAGACGCTCAAAATAAACAACAGGCTCAGACTTCGCAAAAATTTTATCCAGCTCACGGCGCATGCGGGCGGTAAAAAAGTAATCAAAGCTGCCAGACTGCATGGCCTCTAAGACCCATTGGCGGGTCTGTTCATCCAGGCTAAAGCCCAGCATCTGAGACATTCTGGCTGCGCGCCAACAGCGCACAGGATCTTCCAAAAATTTCAGTTCATGTAAAGCACGTAAACGTTTATCTTGTAGATCCTGCCAACCCCCAAACGGGTCAATCAACGCCCCAAACTGATGCGGCAACAGCGCAATCGCCATCGCATTTACGCTAAAATCACGCCGGATCAAATCAGCTTCAAGTGTACTAAAACTGACTTCAGGGTTAGCCCCGTGATGGGCATAATGCTCAGTGCGGGCAGTCGCAAAATCCAGCTCAAGGGTCGGTTCACCCGCTTGCTCTAATCTTAATTTGGCGGTGCCATAACGCTCAAAACTCTGCAAGAGCCCACCCCAACGCTGCTGCAGCAAGGAGGCTAAACGCTCTACCCCATAGGTCTCACTGACTAAATCCAGATCCCAGTCAAAAGGACGATTTAGCAATAAATCCCTGACACAGCCCCCGATCAGATAGAGGCTATAGCCTTTTTCAGCGGCGACTTCACCGGCCTGGCGCAGATATTGATAAGCCCGTGATGGCAGCCAGGCAGAGAGTTCCGCCTGTAAATGAGCAGGAGTTCTGATCATGCCAATGAAACAATCTGGCGGCCACGTGTACTGCCGTTTAACATATTCTGAAGGGCCTCTGGCACTTGATCTAAGCTCAGCTCGGTTGCAAGTTTATCAAGTCCGTCGATTTTCCAGTCAGAGCCCAGACGGCGCCAAAGTTCTTGTCTGAGTGAAGCCGAAAATTCAGCTGAATCAACGCCCAATAAATTAACGCCATTGAGAATAAACGGATAAACCGTTGCAGGAAATTCAGCGGAAGCCACCAGCCCACAGGCCGCCACGCTGCCTTCTTTGCGACAGGCTTTCAGCAAACCGGACAGCATCTCACCCCCAACTGTATCAATCGCCCCGGCCCAGCGGCTTTTAAGCAAGGGGCGACTTGAGTGATCGCTGACTTCTGTGCGCGGCAGGCAACGTTCTGCGCCTAACTCTGTCAGCCAGTTATAAGCGTCCTGGCTGCCGCTAACGGCCCAGACTGTGTAGCCCAGCTGAGCCAATAACATAATCGCCACGCTGCCAACGCCTCCACTGGCGCCACTTACTACCACTGGCCCCTGCTCAGGCTCCAGTCCATTGCGAAGCAGTTTATGCAGCGCCAGGGCAGCCGTAATCCCGGCTGTGCCTAGAATCATGCTGTCTTTTAAACTCAGGTGCTCAGGCAAAGGAACAACCCAGTCACCCGGCACCTGAATATATTCAGCTAAGCCGCCAGGCGTATTCATGCCCAGATCATGGCTGGTGACAATCACTTGATCACCCGGCTTAAAGCGCTCGTCTTCGCTAGACTCAACAATCCCAGCAGCGTCGATACCAGGTGTATGCGGATACTGGCGGGTAACACCGCGATGCCCAGAGGCAGACAAAGCATCTTTATAGTTTAAAGCAGACCAGTGAACACGTACACGCACGGGATGAGGAGGCAACTGAGAGATCGGTAAAGTCGCCACAAGTTGTCCATAAGTACCATCGGGATTGAGTACAGCCTGCAAAGCACGATAAGTGGTCATCGGGCAAAAGCCTCCTGAAAAGATGTACCGGAATGAT
>CAJYHH010000105.1 GCA_913773825.1 Candidatus Sericytochromatia bacterium
AAAAGACACAGTTAGCTAAGGGACAAATACTCTCTTAGAAAATAAATTGCTGAATGCCAGAATTGATAAATTTTTTGTTTATACAGAAACGTCATCAAAGGGACAGCGTTTGGCAAAATGAATTTCATTTTACCGTGCTAGGATAACAACACACTATCACCCTGATTTTGCCATTCTTGATTAAGCATAGGATGGCATCAATGTTGGAACAGAGGCGCCCATGTGCTGTTGGGATTTTGCTGGCCTTTTGGGCTGGTCTGTTGTGATGCTTGCTAATGCCTAATGGAATTTCTCGTGAACAGCAAGCTGTGATTCAACTTTTGCTCAAGACCGCTCATTTTGAGCTCAGTCTGAGTGAGCAGTTAAAACAGATTTTAGATATTATTTGTCGTCAGGCTGGTCTTAACTGGGTTGAGATGGCTTCTGTTTATCTGCAAGAAGCTGAGCTATTAGAGCGTGTCGCTTCTTTTGATTTGCCTTTAGAGCTTGATGCCCGCTCTCGTCAGCTGAGTCCAGCTGATACAGCCAGTTGGCAGATGGCTCAGGGGCAGAGCTTACTCTGGTTAGCCGCCCCAAAACAGATTCAGACCCCTTATGATGCTCCTGGTTATGAAATTTGCCTGGTTCCCCTTACAACTGATTCAAAATATCTGGGAATACTGATGCTCTATTGTCGGCCAGCTGTGCCAGCTAGTGAGCGTTACAGTACAGCCTTACTTGAGCTGATTGGCGGCGTTTTATCAACCCTGATTTTTCAAAAACAAGCTGAACAGCGTTTGGCACGTCAGCATCGTATGCTACAAAGTGCATCAAGACTGGATCGCTGCTTTATGCTTAAGAACCAGGATTTTAGCTTGTTTCCTGAAATGCTGGTTGAGTTACTTGACCTGACTCAAAGTCGCTATGGACTGATTGTTCAGATATCTTTTAAGCAGGTTCAACAGATGAACATGACAGATCCTGAGATCAGGCTTGTGGCTTGCAGCCAAAACATTCAGTCCATGCCCAATAATCAAAAACCTGAGCTCTTCTGGAGACAAAATCAATCTGATTCTCCCCTGCTTACCAGACTTAAAGCCGGACAGCTTGTGATATCAAATCAGCCTCTTACGGATGCAAGCATCTTCGGTTTTCCCGCTGGGCATCCCCCCATTTCGACATTTTTAGGGATTCCTTTTTATTCAGGATGCTCGTTGTTGGGGATGGCTTATTTAGCCAATCGCCCTGGTGGTTACTCCAGCGATCTGATGCAGGAACTTGAGCCTTTTATTCAAACTTGCCTGTCATTATTTGAGCTATCTGGCAACGATTCTAAACAAGGACCTTTAACACCAGAACCTGTTTGATACTCAGTAAAAGAGGCCCAATTAGGGCCTCTTTGCGATCAGTATTTTTTAATTAAAAGACGGTTTAAAATCAACAGCCGTGCTGGCCTGCGATAGTGGTTGCCTGCTGCAGATGAGCATTGCCGAGAAGGGTTGCTATTCCGCCCTGTTTCTGGGCTTCTAGATAGAGATTTAAAGATGCTTGTACAGCACCTGCTTCAGCTGTTTTGCCTTTGGCTTTGAGACATTCGATTGATTGGCGGACTCTGGCTTCAGAGGCACTGCCAGCGGTGACGCTGCCTGAACCACTGGTTGCGCTGGAGCTCGATGAGCCTGAGCTGGTGATATTAACGGTTTTGGTGATGTCGAGGGTGACATTACTTGTATCTGTTGGCGTGTAGATGCCCAGACAGTCGCCGTTGGCTGTGGTGATTACCCAGGGGTGGGTTACAAAAGTCTGTTGGTCAAACGAGCCGCCTGCAGCCAGGCCACCATTGCCATTGGCTGCTTGTCTACCGTTAATGTATTCAACGCGTTTGCCTGTGTGATCCAGCCAGTAAATGCGGATCAGGGCGCTGGAGCTGTTTTTAAAGCGGATATTCGTTGAGGCTCCAGAGCTGGATTTAAGATTTTTTTCTTCAGCGCAAGCGGATGCTTTAAGGCCGGTGGCAGTGGCAATCTCAAGCGGATTGGGCAAGTTGGCGACAACCGTGCCATCCACTGTGATTCCGCTGCTAGCTGGGCTAGCTGAAGGATTTGTCGGGTCAATGCCGATATTTGCACCCAGGCTGCAGCCTGCTGTTAAAGCCAAAGCCGCCACTGAACAAGCCATCATACTCATGCGTTTAATCATTTTGGGTCACTCCTGATCTGAATTCAGATATTTTTTATCAAACACTAATCAAAACGGGTTAGCATCTGCTATACGCTAACTCCAGAAGACGCTCTCTGTCTAGTCTGGGTTCCGCTGACTTGCCTGTTTAAAATGAGTCTCGTATGGTGTATGTCATGACTCGATCAAGCTCTCTTAAACCCTTCCCTCAACTCACTCAGTTCCCTCAACTTGAATCACTCGAACGGGATTTGTTGGCGCTTGCCAACCCAGAAAAAGCTCAGTTTTTAATGCGTTTTTTTAAGACCTGGCCAGGCTCTTATGGCGAAGGGGATTGTTTTTTTGGGGGATTCAAGTACCGCCCCAGCGGGTCTTAGCCAGAAAATAGCGGGATCTCTCATGTGCAGATATCAGCCAGTTATTCGCTTCAAAATGGCATGAGTATCGCCTGAGCGGTTTATTAATTGTTTTATTGCAATATCCTAAAAACCGTGAGCAGATCTATCATTTTTTACTGCAGCCAGAGCATCTCAAAGCCATAAATAACTGGGATTTGGTGGATGTGATTGTGCCCGGCACAATTGGGGACTATCTTTGGCATCACCCTGAACAACGCTTTGTTTTGGATACCTGGATTCATTCTAGGGATTTATGGGAGTGCCGAATTGCCTTATTAGTCAGTCAGGCTTTTATTCGTCAGGGAGACACAGAGCTGATTGTTAATTTAGCTAAGCAGGTGCTAGATGATCCAGAAGACCTGATTCATAAAGCGAGTGGCTGGATGCTGCGCGAAGCGGGCAAACGGGAGCTTACTGTTTTAATCCATTTTCTTGAAGAATATGCTGCCAGGATGCCGCGTGCTATGTTGCGGTATGCAGTTGAAAAGCTAAGCCCTGAGCAGCGTCAGGACTATTTAAGCCGCAAGCGCCTTAATAAGCCTGTGTTAAAATAGCCAGTGTCACTCTTACCAGGAGGTCAGCCAATGTCGACTGACTCAACATTTTCAGAAGAAATTGAACAATTTTCAGGTCATCAGTCTGAATGGGATCAGATTAAGAAGCTGGACGACCTTGCTGGTTTAAATACGGAACAGCTCTGGGCTTTATACTGCCAGGCAAAGGTGCCCAGTCTGGATGACCTCGATGGTCGCTTAGTGGGCAGAATGCTGACTGTGCCAGGACTTGAAAACCCTGCTGTAGCGCGAAATCTACGCGGATTTGCCGCATCGGGTATGTTTCCCTGGCAGGGTAAAACCTTTGAGTCTCGGGGAGATGGCACAGGCAAAGGTGTTAATCGCGTTTTAGGCGATCGCAAAAACTGGTTCCGTTTTGACACGTTTATCGGCACTTCACGCGCCGGAGATTTTGACGCAGTTCACCTTAACTACGACAACCCCGCTAATCCGGCTGCAATTCGCACCATTAAAGATGAAGTCCGAGAAGTGGCTCCAGGTATTTGGCTGGGTTTAGGTTATTTGCGTCTGCCTAAAGGCAAGTATCATTTAGCTTTGTTCTTTGCTTTAACTAATCAAGAATCCATTCAGGAAAGCACAGAAGCAGCAGAAGCACGCTTTGGCCGCCAGGCACCGAATAAAGCATTAATGGCCGCTGTTGCTCTACCGATGCTGGCGACAGCCTGGTATCTGCTGACAAAACATAAACGCTGATTATTATTCTGTGCCGTTAATAAAATCCGATTTCTGCAATTTGTAGATCAGGCTTAAAAACTTGCAGGCCCGCAACAATTCCCACTCGCGACAGGCGCTCAAGATTGAGTTTGTGGGTGGTACTGATCGGTTTAAACTCACTAAAGGGAATCTGAAGTTCAGACCAGTTTTGGCCGGGCTGAATGGCTGCGCTATAGTGCTGCCAGGGCATACTCAGTTCACGAGTGCGTAGCTGCAGGTAATAACCTGATGTATCTGAATTCGGGTTCAGGTTGCGGCAAACCAGATGCATACCGCTAAAATGGCGGGCATCAAATAAATAACGTGAGTGGATCAGGGGCAGTGCAGCCTGGATAAAACCTGTTTCTGTCCTGACGCTGCCGCTTAGTTCTAAAACAGTTTGTTCTGAATCTGCTTGTTTAATCTGCAGTTTTCCGCTTGAATGGCCACCCAGTTCTTCATCAGTAAACAAAAACCAGCTGGTACCAAAACGGCTTTGATCAGCAGAAGCAAAATCGTCGAGCAGATAAGTCATACTGAGGCATCCTGTTGGGTGTGAGTCTTTGGCTCACTATATCAGGCTTCAGCGGCTGCCAGAAGCATTTGGCAGGACATCCGTGCCTTCCTTGCGGTAGAGCTCTTTGATACGTTTATCGAGGATCCGGATCCGGACTTCACGGGACAGATCTTTGCCAAACAGACGGGTTGGGGTAATTCCGCCATCGATTGTAAGACCCAGCTGGCTGTTAACAGAGGTAAAAACCGTTGTCTGTTTGGGGGTGACGGTCAGACGGCGTGTGAAATTTCCGTCAACATAAGGCCCCGCTTCAATAAAGGGACCAACCAGACCGGCAATTTCGGTATCGAGATGAATCGTGGGCAGATGAAGACGTGCGCGGGCCGTGCCGTTGATCTGAAGCTCTGGTGGCAACATACTGCCGTCAAAGCGATAGCTGCTGTCAGTTTGTGAGTTAGGCGCTTCGTTGAGGCCGGCTTCCATTTCAACAGCGGCTTTAAACTGGCCATTGACCTGGGTGCCAACCATCAGCTTGCCTTCAGCTCGATGGCCCCAGTCAAGCCCTGCACCCGGCTTAAGATGAAAGACCAGCGGCACAGGGCCAATCCAGGCCGGTACGCGTAAAGCCTCAAAGCTGACCTTGCCAACGGGCTTAATCGGGAGATTATCAGCTATTGTGTGTGTATTTAAAAAGCGGTATTCGCTGCGCAGCTTGGCGTCAAGGTCAAACGTGGGGGCCACACGGACTAAAAGACGGGAGTCTTTAACGCGCAGGCGAGCATCTGTAAAATCAGGCTTCAGACCCATATCGAGAACAATATCAACTACGCCGCCAATATTAAAGCGATGGCTGCTCAGGCTGATGCGCTCTGGGGCACGGACAATCTGAGCGCCGACATAATCAAGTTCTTCAAAAGCTTCGAACAGGGTTGCTGGGGTGGTTTCAACAATTAAGCGATTGCCAGAGGGCTGAACCCGACGCACGCGTCGCAAAAAGTCCTGATTACTGATCGAGCGACCCATCAGAACCTGATTGGGTTTGATGTTGAGCTGAGTGCCTTCAAAAATCAGGCGATTGGCCTCAACGCTAACAGGCTGAGGCTGTGAAAAAATCTGAACGTCTGCGCGGGTCTGCTGACGCTGGGATCCTGCAGTAGGTGTTGCTGTAAGGGACTGCTGACGAACCGGATTTAGAGGCGCTTGAGCATTTGGGTTTAAACCAACTGGGGCACAGGCAACCATAGTCAGACTGGTTAAAATTCCGGCGAGCAGACGCTTGTTCATGGTGACCCCTGAATAAAATGTAAAAAATCTAAAATAAGCTAAACCAGATGCTCTAGTCTTAAATTTTTCTTTGTATTATCTTACCGTTTATTTTTTCTCTTGTCAGCCCGTGCTGCTGCTTTTATCTGCGTTCAGACGCAAAAAAAAGGGCTATTTAGATTTGCGTCTCTTCTTTTAAACCATCAGCTATACTAAACACATCCCCCGACAAGAGGCCGATCTCCCGTGCGAATCTTTGCTTCTACTACCTTAACACTGGTGTCTGCTGCGCTGCTTACCCTGCCTGTAAAAGCTGATTTAGCATCTAATTTGCGTCATGCTCCAGCGAAGCCTGATGGCCTGATCTCCGTCAGTACAGATTATGAATCCTGGCGCTATTTCCTGACGCGTAAACCGTTTGCCGAGATGTATGGTCAGGCCCTTAAAGAGATTGCGCCTGATCTGGAAAAACACCTGGGCATGAGCTTTCAACGTGATTTAATGCCGATGCTCGGTACTCATCTCAATCTCGCAATTTATGAGGATGAGATCCGTTCTGGTAAAGAAGTTCTGCCGCTGTTGTTTATTTTTGATCTTAAAAACACACAGGGTTATTCTAAGCTGTTGCAGCGCTTTCGCGATCTGGCTGCCAAAGATAAATCTAAAAAGTTGATTGAAACAAAATATCGCGGGATTCCGGTTTATGGTTTTTCAAGCGTGCGCCGTACTGAGGGGGTTCCTTATATGGCGTTGTCTGGCAGAACCTTATTGTTTGGCAGTAAAAATCTGGTTTTAAAAGCAATTGACAGCGGTCAGGGTAAAAGCCCCCCTGCATTGAGCGATAGCCGGTTTAAAGTGGCGCATGATTCGTTGCGGGCTCAAAAAATTTGGGCTTATATTAATCCCGAAAACGTCTCTACGTTTTTTGAAGTGACGGCTAAAACCTCAAAAGACAAAGTCAAACTTGACCAAGAAGATGCCCAATTGATTGAAAATCTGGACCTTTACGATAGTTTGGGGATTGGCATGGATCTGAATCGCAATGGCTTATTTTTTAAAACCGTTGCTCGGATTAAAGAAAACGGTGGTGATATTCAGAAGCGCGAGTTAATGCAGGACTTTATCAGGCTCTGGAACGACCCCAATGCGCCGATGCGTCAGCTACTTCATGCCAGTCCTGCTCAGCCGATGTTATTTGCTGGCTTTAACGGCCTTCAATTAATGGACCAGTCGATGATGCTGTTTAGTGCTGCAGAACCAGATGGTGAAGCCATGATGGCGGATATCGGCAAAGCGTTTACTCACTTGACCCAGCTCGATTTTCGTAAAGATGTTCTGCGTTATTCTGATGGTCGTAGCGGCATAGCCGTTTTTTATCCGGAAAACACCAAAGTCTTTGACCGTCCTCCGCAGATGGTTTTTTATCTGGGTGTCAAAGACAATGCGGCCTTTCAGCAAGTTTTAGCTCAAAAGCTCCAGCTTAATCTGGGGCCAGCTGATCTCAGTAAACCCAATCAACCTGATCAAGTGATCAGTTTTGCAAAACAACCAACTGCCAACTACGAAGGGTACCCGCTCTATATCGCCGATAATAACCAGACGATTCAGACGCTGAGTGAGTCTTTGTTTATGCGGCCCGCTTATACCCATGTAGGCGATGTCTGGCTATTTGCCAGCAATCCAGATGCCCTAAAAGCTGGAATTGACTATCTCAAAGGCAAACGCCGCAGTTTATTAGACAATAGTTATTTTAAACAACTGACCCAGCGTTATGGCATTCAGGCTAACGGTGGAATGATGTATATCGATTTAGCGACAGCTCACCAACTGATCGAGTTTTTAGGAGGTGAAGACTCAGAAGTCAAAGCCTTAAAGCCCACACTCAGCGCCTTTAAATCGATTGTGGCAGGTGGTCGTTTTCAGGGCAATATCGCTGAAGGCATGATGATTGTGGATATCGACATGGATAAAGTGAATTTTGAGCTGCTTAGCAAGTTTTTTAATCAAAAAGGCCGGATTATAAGTGATCCCACTCGCCGTCGCCCCAATAATCAGCCTGCAACGCCTAAGCCGAGTCCCCAACCGCAATTGCCGCATCAGATTGGCCTATAAGCTCTTTTGATTCTTCAATACAGTGAGCCGTCTAAGCAAATACAGTATCTGGAATCGCAGCAGATAGAGAACTTTTGATTTTAGATACTGCTGCCTATTTGGCCATGTTTGAAGATCGCAGTTTATTTGCGGTTGAGATAATCGGTTAAGCTAAAGGATTTAGTTGTCAGAGACTTAGGACGCTTTTTTAGGCGGTTGCTGCATCAGTGGCCGCTCAAAATTGCCCTGAATCACGTCATTGCCCGGCTGTAATTCGCCTTCATAATTCGCAGCCGTTTGCTGATCAACTCGCGTAATCTGGTCAAGACGGAGTTTGAGTCCGTCTTCCATAATCAAGAACTCTTCCTGACCTTCAACCGTAATGTCTTTAATCCGGCCGATGTTGACCTGCTCGCCACCTTCGCTGTTAAAGGCAACTTCAACGCGCAATTTACGTACAGCGGCGTCTTCTAAAATATCGTGAAAATCACAGCTAATGGGTTGATAATGATTTTGTTCAGTCATGAGTAAAAGCCTCCAGATTCTTTTAAGTCCAGCATAACGAAGGGACTAAACAGAACTAAAGACTTTGAACAGCTAATTGATATGGCTTTGATTGAGCTTTGAGAGCTTTGCATACTGTGGGCTAGAAAATCTGCTCTTCAGAGTTCCTCGCCTCTAGCGCCCACAGATGCCCTATTTAAACCTGATCTGCAGTTCGCCGTTTTTGAAGTCAGCGCCAATCGGTTCAAGTAACGCTAAAGTATTGGGCAAAATAATTGAACGACGGACATTGCCGATGGTCAGAATCAGCTCGTCGCCTTTTTTACGCAGATCAAAGCGATTGACTTCAAAAGCAGGGAAGCGACGTTTAAGCAGGTAAGTATCCCCTTCTTTGACCACTTCTTGAATTTTGCCTTTAAAGAAGATATCTGTTGGATCTTTGTCGCCAAAGGCTAGCTTGCCAATGGTTTCAAGATGAGCCAGACCCACAATTTCACCAGTGGCCATTAAGGGCAGACTTAAAATCGGCATGGGCGCAAATGAAGTTTGGGTCTGCTCAATATAGCCTTGTTGCTGTTTCTGAAGGCCCTTTAAAAACTCTGAGTCTTCAACGTTTTCAACCACGCGATTCAGCATTACAGCATCAACGTTATAGCCAAACAGCGAAAAATAAGTAAAGGAGCGTAAAGCTTCTTTTAAGACCATTTTTTCAGGCGTCATGACTACGCGAATTGAGCTTTGCTGGGGGTCAAGCAAACGTTTTTGTACACGTGCAACACCGGCAAATAAAGTCTCAAGTGATTTGCTAATGGCATGAGTGGGAATGCTCAGCGCTGTTTTAATCACAGGCTGAAAAATACCCGCCCCTTTAATTGAGACCTGGAACATATGTTCTAAGTACCAGTCAATCACGTCGGGCATGGAGATCAATCGAATAGTTTCGCCAGTAGGAGCGCAGTCCAGAATGATTAAATCATATTTGCCGGACTCGGCTTTTTCATCAAGATGCAGCAAAGAACAGACTTCTTCCATGCCAGGCATCACGGCCAATTCATCTGCAACCACATCCTGAAAGCCCTGGGTCACAAGCAAAGCACTCAGAGAGGTCTGGAGTTCGCCCCAATAGCGCTGAATATCTTTTAGGACATTGACTTCCATGGCCCAGAGATTTTCGGCTACTGGTGTGGGTTCGGCCTGTAATTGCATATCAAAAGAATCAGAAAGAGAGTGAGCGGGATCGGTGCTGATCACCAGCGTGCGGTAGCCCAGGCGAGAGGCTCTGAGAGCGGTTGAGGCTGAGAGGGTGGTTTTGCCCACGCCGCCCTTGCCCGTATAGAGTAAAATGCGCATATTATTCGCAATCTTTGTACAAGGTACTTCTATTGTATCGGCCTCCAACCCCACCGGCAATGCATCCCAAATATCCTGGCTTAGACAGCCACTCTGTTCTGCCGATCACAAAACCAGCCGCTGTACTGGTTCACTATCGCCAAGCCGCGCTGACGGCTCGGTGTCTGGACAGTTTGTTGACTCATTGCCCTAGTCTAAAAGCGATTTATATTGTTGATAATAGCCCAGGTGATGGCTCGCTAACTGAGCTTCAGGAGCAGTTTAAGGATTTACGCGTACGCTGGCTGCCTCAAACGGGCAATCTGGGTTTTGGGGCTGGCTGTAATGCCGGCATCAAAGCGGCTTTGGCTGAACAGATGGACGCGGTGCTGCTGATTAATAATGATGCATGGGTTGAACAGGATATTATCAGGCGCTTTGCGGATGCAAGTCTGGAATATGCTCATCAAGCTTTGCTGACAGGCTGTATTTATGAGCCTGATGGTCAGATCTGGTACGCAGGTGGTGAGTTTTCACTCTATACAGCCAGGGCTGAACACCATCATCAAATGCTGAGCCAGTCTCAATCAACAGATTTTGCCAGTGGTTGTCTGATGTGGTTGCCACTTCCGCTAATCAACGTGATTCAGGGCTTTGATCCAGAGTACTTTCTCTATATTGAAGACGTTGATTTAAATCTCAGAGTCAGTCAGGCGGGCTTTAAAATTGTTTGTTTGGCGGATATCAGCATTCGACATGCGGCATCTTCAAGCACTGGGGGCCGAGCCAGCGAGACGTCTGTTTATTATCAGAACCGCAATCGCTGGCTTTTGCTGCGTCGACACGGAAAAATCAGGCACTGGCTGGTTTTTGTGCCTTTTTATTTGCTGGGATTTGCTAAACGTCTGCTATCAGGACAGGCTCGAGTTAGTTTTGCTGCGCTTTGGGATGGCCTGTTGGGTCGCTGGGGCCAGCGTAAAGTCTGAGCGCTTAAGCGCAAAAGTGTGAGCGCGTAAGCGGCGTGATCTGCATGACAATGGTGCTGTGATGCCGTCTGTTGACGCTGCTTTAACCTCTTTGCCATAATACCTGTCGAGATCACCGCAAAGGACGTAGCCCATGATCAAAGCAGGCACTCTTGCCCTCCTTTCGCTCTGTCTGGGAGTGTCGGTTTCCCTGAGCGCCATGGCCCAGGACAATACCGCAGAAGAACCCACACCGCAGGAATCCGAAGAGCCGGAGCTGCCCGAAGATCAGCTTGTTCCGCCCGAGGACGACCCGAATTTTAAACCTGACCCGAATGTGCCCTTAGAAGAAGACTTTTTACGTATGCGTCCGGTTGATAATCCGCTTTATTGGCGCGTTGAGCTGCGTGAGCAGGCTGGCTGGACCAATAACGTCGATCAGTTAGCCAATGCAAATGCCTCAGTTAACAATCGCCTGACTTTAACCGGGCTGGTGCGTTATACCTGGCCGACTCAGACTCAGATTTTGCTGCGCAGCCAGGCCCTGTTATTTAACTACTTTAACGTGACTGAACGCGATCAGTTTTTAGCGATTCCGCTTTCGGTTACGGGCTCACAGTGGTTTGGCAATCAGCTTAATCTGTATGCGGGCTATATCCCAATTTTTTCAAGTTCAATTGGCCGTACTGACGGTGTTCAGCGCTTAGATCATGACGTGATGGCAGGTGCAGCCTGGTATCAGCCGATTGACGGTGGGCATATGCTCTTTGGTGGGTATCAGTTTGATTATCTGCATGCAGAAGTCGACAGCTTCAGAAACATGGGGAATCTGTTCTTTGGTGGTTATCGCCATCGTTTTCGCGATGATTTGTTTGCCTTTGCTGATCTGCGCGTTCAGCCCAGAGGCTATACCAATACCCCTGAGTTTCTTGACGAAATCCGTGCAGGTGGCGGTTTAGCGCTGCAGTGGCATGTGTTTAGACCTTGGTTGATTCTCGAAGCGCGCGGCGACTATAATCAGATTGTCAACTTCACAACACCTGAGCGGAGTGCCGGTATCTTTTCGTTTGGCATTAACCTGATTTCTGCGATCCAATCAGATAGCTAGAGGGGTAAGACATATGGGAACTCAAACACTTAAAAAATTTATGACTATCGGTATTGCCGCTTTTACACTCGGCTTGACCTGTATGCCTGATGGCTGGACCGCCAGCACAGCCCGTGTGGCCTGGGTCTATAATCAAGTTCAGGTAACGCGCGGGGGCCGTTGGGTTGGCGCTGGTAACGGCACGGTTGTCGCTAGCGGCGCTTATGTGCGCACCGGCAATAACTCTCGCGCTCAGGTGCATTATGCTGACGGTACGGTGATGCGTTTAGGAGCCCGTTCAGTGGCGCGTGTGCGTGAAGCGCGCGCCAAACAGGTTCAGGTCCATCGAGGCAAAGCCTATTTTAAAGTCAAGCCCCAGCAGCAGCAGATGAAAGTGCGCACCCGCAATTCAGTTGCAACAGTTTTGGGTACTGAATTTGTTGTTGAAATTAAAGAACTGGGTAGCAAACAAGGGCTGTTTGGCCCTCGTCTGCAGGTCGGGGAGCAACAGCTGGCTCAGAATATGGGTGATACTGTTACGCAGATTACAACACTTGAAGGCACCGTGGGTGTCAGTGGTCCCAATGGTGGATCGATGATTGAGCTGACTCAGGGCATGACTACTTTTGTCGGTGAGAATTTTATTCCTCAGCCGCCCCAGCAGATCGATCTTGAAAACTTTGAAGAGTCGCAAAAAGATCTGATGCTGGAAGAAGACGTTGCAACCGGTGATCTGGGCCCCGATAATCCAGCTGCGCGGACCACGATTCAGCAGAACACACCGGGTGCTCAGGGCACTCAGGACACTTCTCCGACAACCGGTAATCTGGAGCTGATTATTAAATAAAGCAGTACAGCTAGAGCTGTGTGGATTCAACGCTGCCAGCTCTGCCTGAGACGTGCCGAAACGGTGCTCTGCGCCAGCTGTTGGCTGCAGATTGTCCCGCTGGATTATTCAGAACAAAGTTTAACCCTGGCCCTTACCACTGGTAGGGGCCTTGCGCATGTTTGCTATGCGGCATATGCCTCACCTTTAAAACAGATGCTGTATCAGGTTAAATATCATTCTGCTCAAAAGCTGGCTTATGCTTTGGGCGTTGAGCTTGGGCGCTGGTATCGCAGCCGTTGGCCTTTACCGGATTTATTGGTGCCCGTGCCCTTACACTCTACCCGTTTAGCTGAGCGCGGTTATAACCAGGCTGAAGAGCTTGCCCGTGGCATGGGTAAAGCTTTAAATCGACCTTGCTGTAATTTACTTGAGCGCTCTCAAAACACACCTGCTCTCCATGCGCTAACGGCTGAAGAGCGTAAACAGGTTCTTCAACAGGCTTTTGTATACAAGCTCGAAGCTGAAAGAAAATTAAACAGCCGTATACTTTTAGTCGATGATATTCTGACAACGGGCAGTACGCTAAGCAGCGCGGCGCTTTGTCTTGAGCCAGTTACAAAAAGAATTGTCTCAATTTCGCTGGCACGTGCATTGATCGCAGACCCCTTGCTTTAAGGCGTATAAGATGGTAATCATAATGTATACAGGAGGAACAAATGGCTAAGACAGCGTTTTCCTGGATTCCATCTTTGAGTGTCATGAATAAGGTGCATACACCTGGACTGCATACACTTAAGATGAGTTTGAACCCCTTGTATACAGCTCTGATCGGCTCCACGAATAAAAAGATCATCAACCGGTAATATGCTCAAAAAACTGACCATCCAGAACTTCGTCATTGCAGAGGCGCTCGAAATCGATTTTACCCAAGGCATGTGTGTGCTAACTGGGGAAACCGGAGCCGGCAAGTCTTTGATAGTCGACGCCATTCTTGGCGTGCTCGGCCAGCGCGTTGCCCCTGATACGATCCGCCAGGGTGCTGAATTTGCTTACCTTGAAGCCGTCTTTGCTCCCAATGACTCAGTCCGCTCTTTGCTGCGTGAGCGAGAGTTTGATGAGTTAGTTGATGTTGAAAGTCTGGTGCTAAGCAAAACGGTGCATAAAACAGGCAGCCGTTCTCGTCTTAACGGCCAGCTTGTGACCCAGTCTCTGATTCGTGAGCTGTCTGAGCGTCTGATCGACAGCATTGGCCAAAATGAAAACCAGACCTTGTTTCTTGAAGAATCTCATCTGACGATGCTGGATGAACTGGGTACAGCTGGGCATCAGCAATTGCTGCAAGAGATCTACCAGATTTTTCAGAGTCTGCAGAGCAATCGGCGTGAGCTCGCTGGTGCTGCTGAGCGAGCCCGAGAGCACGAGCGCCAAAAAGATTTTATGGCCTTTCAGCTTCAGGAAATTAGTGAAGCGAATTTGCAGCCAGAAGAAGAAGAAGCGCTACAAGCTGAGCGTGAGCGTTTACGCCATGCTGAAAAGCTTTTAGCCAGCGCGGGTGAGGCTTATGCTGGTTTGTATGACAATCCCCACGGCAGCACGGTCTGTGAGCAGTTAGAGAGCGTTCAGCGCTTGCTGGGTTCAGCTGCTCGCTTTGACAGCAGCCTTGAGCCTGTGATCGAGACCTTAGATACAGCGCTGGCCCAGATGCAGGAAGCTGCCCGTGACTTAAGCGCCTATGTTGATGGGATTGAACGCAATCCGATGCGCTTAGAAGAAGTCGAAGACCGTCTGGATTTGATTAAAAAGCTGCGCCATAAGTATGGCACAGACATTGAGAGCATTCTGGCTTTTGGCTCAGATTTAGAAACCCGCCTTAAAGAGCTTGAGCACAGCGAAGAACATATTCGCGAGCTTGAAAAAGCCGTGGCTGAACTAGAACGCCGTTATGCTAAAACGGCAGCTAATTTGCACCGCTCTCGCCAACAGCTGATTAAACAGCTGGAGCCAAGAATTGAAAACGAGCTCAAAGAGCTCGGGATGGCCAAAACCCGTTTTAGCGTCGAGATGGATCACGATGACAATCGTTTTGCCGAAAACGGTCAAGAGCGCGTGCGCTTCTTAATGAGCCCTAACCCTGGTGAACCTTTGCGTCCGCTGGCGCGAATTGCCTCTGGTGGTGAAGCTTCACGCCTGCTGCTGGCCTTTAAACTGGTGCTGAAACGTGCCAATCCTGTGCCGACTCTGATCTTTGATGAAGTGGATACAGGCATTAGTGGTAAAGCCGCACTGGTTGTCTCACAAAAGCTGGCCCGCTTAGGCTTAGAGCATCAGGTGCTGTGTATCTCCCATCTGCCCGTAATTGCGGCCATGGCTGATCAGCAGCTCTGGATCGAAAAGCAGATGGGTACTAAAGCCACTCGGATTCAGCTGACAACGCTTAAACCAGAAGAGCGAGTCACCCGCTTAGCCCAGATGACCAGTGGTCAGGTAACGGACTCTAGCCTAAGCAGTGCGCGTGAAATCTACGAACACGCTCTGGCCTTTAAAAGCAGCCTTGGCGCAAGCGCCTGCCAAGCTGACCCTGCCCAGGAAAGTGAAATCAATCCGCCCGAAGCCCTCTTTGCGCCGGAAACGCTCCTAAACCTTGCTCTGGAGCTACCCGTAGCTAGCTGAAGCAACGTGGAGCGTTGCGGTGGTAAGTATAAGAAATAAAAAATGCAGCTTCTGTCTTTATCTCTTTGTCTTTAAACCCAAAGCCCACCACTCAC
>CAJYHH010000106.1 GCA_913773825.1 Candidatus Sericytochromatia bacterium
TTACGTGCTGTGGGAGTGGCTTCTTTAGAGCTTGGCGATTTGAGTCCCGAACGTCAGGCTGAAGCGATTCGTTTAACCGGTGAGGGTGATCATGCCGGACTTCAGAAAGTTTTTGAGGCTCAGCTGATTGACGATCGAACGGCTGCAGCAGGTCGTTTGCTCAGTCTTGAGCGTTCATTGGGCGTCAATATTGATGAGATTAAAGCGGCCCAAGAGCAAAATCAGGATGACTTAAAAATGTTAGCTCAGCTAGAAGGTCAGAATAAACTCCAGAAGCTGGCTGCTGATCCCAAAACAGCTAAGCAAGAGTTATTAGCTGGAATTGAGCGTCGAGATCCCGAAATGGTGTTTATTGCTGAAAATGTGCTAAAGCTTAATTTTTCGAGTGCAGAAGTTTCAAGTCGGATTATGAGTGAGCGCCTCGAAGATGCTTTTTCGATGGATCCAGGAAGATAGCAGGTTGCGTCAGTCATGAGTGCTGTTTTAAATCATTCCCTTAAAGATCTTACGCTGATTCTTCACGCAGTGGGTTATGAGCTCAGGTTATTGCCACATGATCAGGATAATCCCTTTGAACAACTGGTGTTGGAACTAGAAGAACAAATCATTTTGCAGATCTATGACCCAGCTTCTGTCTATGTTGATGCAAATGAGTATCAAGCTCTAATGGGAAGTCAAGCTGAGCTGGAACAGGGTTTAGGTGGGCTGGTGTTTTATTGGCAATCAGATATTTTGCTTAATCGTCAGCGCTCACTTGAGACTTATCAACTTTTGGCTTTTCTCAATCAGCTTTTGCCTTTAGGCTATTTTGACTATCACTTTGATGACAGCGTGATCGATTTTACTTATCAGCTAGCGCTTGAGTCAGGACTTGTTCAGCCTGAATTAGTGGCGCAGATTCTTGAAAAACTTAACTTTTTTCTGCCGCGACTTAGCTCTGCAATTAAATCTCTGCATACGACAGATGTTTCACTGGCTGAAACGTATGAACATGCCCTGAATCAGCTCAAGTCTTAAATGGATGGTTCATGATGGCAAGCTCACCAAGAGCTGGTAAATAGTGGTATTTTGAGTCCTCTGATAAGTCAGATAAATATGGCAGACAGGGGAATGGTTGATGTCACTTGATCAGGAATTTGAAACAGCTCAGGCTCAGGTTAAAACGCTCTCTTCGCGTCCCGATAACAATACGCTGCTAGAACTCTATGCTTTGTTTAAGCAAGCTTCTGAAGGCAATGTCAAAGGCTCTCGTCCTGGTTTGTTTGATCTGAAGGGTCAGGCTAAATATGATGCCTGGGCCAAACGCAAAGGCCAAGAGCCTGATGCTTGTAAACACGCTTATATTGAACTTGTGAATCGGCTGAAGCAGCGCGGGTAAAAGGCGGTTAAAAGATGATGAACGCTGAATATCGATCGGTACTTGAAGGGCTTGGTGGCGAGCAGGTGTTAATTTCTACACCTGATGGTGAAGCGGATATTTATCGCTTTGATCCGCTTGACGCAACAGAATCACCCCCTGTTGTCATGCTTTATCCTGACGCCGGTGGTGTCCGGCCTGGGATTTTTTCGATGGCCCGTCGGCTTTCGGATATAGGTTATATCGTGCTGACGCCTAATCTCTATTTTCGGGCTGGGGATTACCCACCGTTTAATCCCGTCACCGTTTTTGATGATGTGGATGAATTTGCCCGCCTGATGCGTCTGGCTCAGAGCACCACTCGCGCTGATAGCATGGTGCTGACAGAGAATATTTTGAGCTGGGTCAATCAGCAGGGGCTGAAACAGCCCATTGGCTGTGTGGGTTATTGTATGGGCGGCGGACTTGCTTTAACGGCTGCAGGAACGTTTCCTGAACAGGTCGCGGCTGCCGCATCTTTACATGGCGCTCGTCTGGCAACGGATGAGCCAGATAGTCCTCATTTGTTGGCGAATAAAATGAAGGCAAAAGTTTATTTGGGCGTTGCGGGTATTGATCCCCATTTTTCAGAAGCAGAATGTGAAGCGATTCTGACAGCGCTGCAGTCAGCAGGAGTTGATGTGGATTTAGAGATTTATCCAGCCGTTGAACATGGTTTTGCGGTTAGCGATGTCCCCCAACATCATCATAAAGCCTCAGAACATCACTGGAAGAGTCTGCAGTCCCTTTTAGCTGCTGCGCTCTAGAGAGATTTGTACGAAGATGCCCGCTTAGGGGGCCTGGCGAATCCGGCTGGGCTCTTCGCGGCTAGATAGTAGTTGTTTATAAAACTCACTGTTTTCTTGTAATTGACGGACTTGATTGTCTTGTTCACTGAGTTTCATTTCAAGCTCAGTTACACGCTGGCGTAATTGATTTAGTTCGGTTTCGGTATTGAGAGGGGCACCGGTTTCTAAACGTCTGGCCAGAGCTTTGCCGATTGGCGAATGAACCGTAATGGCAATAATTGGGATCATCAGAGCAGTAATCGGGACTAATACAGCCAGCTCGGGCATGACACGACCTCATGTTTGGGCGAATATATCTGAATCATAACATGGGGTTTTAAGCCTGTTTGAGACTGAGTGTCGCAGTTTTAAAGCTGATCTGGATTTGATTCTAGGTTTGATCTGGCAAAGGCTCTGGTAAAATGTATGCTTGCGTACAACCTCTTGTGAGGGCTTGTACGAGTATTTAAAATAAATGTTAAGAAATAGACAAGCTGTCGCTGTGTTTTAGGGGAGACAGGAACAGCCCTGATGACCGCCGGAAGCCAGCGCTAGTGCGGCACTTGGTTGTCATCCAGGAATTGCCTCTTGTATACTTGAAGTCACAACGACAGGAAAGAGACCAATGCGATGATCTACAGCTCAAGCAATCAGTCAGGCTATCCCGGACGCTTCCAGGAAAGAATGCAGTATGTTCCCACGGTTGTTGAACAGACTGGTAGCGGTGAACGGGCATATGATATTTTTTCCCGTCTTCTGAAGTCCCGTATCGTGTTTCTGGGTACCCCCATCAATGACCAGATCGCCAATCTGGTTGTCGCCCAGCTGCTTTTCCTCGAAGCCGAGGATCCCGATAAAGAAATCTCTCTTTATATTAATTCGCCAGGTGGTTCTGTAACGGCTGGTATGGCGATTTACGATACGATGCAGCATATTAAAGCGCCGATTATTACAATCTGCGTAGGCCAGTGTGCCAGTATTGCTGCTGTGTTGCTGGCTGGTGGTCAGGCAGGCAAGCGTATGGCGCTGCCTAACTCTCGCATCATGCTGCATCAGCCGCTCGGCGGCGCTCAGGGCCAGGCCACGGATATTGAAATCCAGGCTCAGGAAATCCTGCGGATGCGTAAGCGTCTGAATTACCTGCTCGCTCATCATTGTAAGCAGGATATCGAAACGATTGAAAAAGATACGGATCGCGATTTCTATATGACTGCCGACGCTGCCAAGGAATATGGCATTGTCGATCAGGTGCTCCAGTCCACTGCAGTAGCAGCTGCAAAAGAAATGGAAAAAGACCGCGACAACGAGTCAACTCCCGTCAACGACAAATAACAAGAGTGGGCAACCATGGCGAAATATAAGAACAATCAACCCAAGTGCTCTTTCTGCGGTAAGAGCCAGGATCAGGTCCGCAAGCTGATCGCCGCACCCGGCGTGTATATCTGCAACGAGTGCGTGGATCTGTGCAACGAGATTCTGGAAGAAGAACTCTATGACGCGGAAGAGCCTGGGCGCGCTGAAGGTTCTTCATCGATTGATCTCAAAGATATTCCGAAGCCTAAGGCTATCCGGAAAATCTTAGATCAGTACGTGATCGGCCAGGAAAAAGCGAAAAAAGTGCTTTCTGTCGCCGTGTACAACCACTACAAACGTCTGGCCAGCAATCTTAAAAATGATGACGTAGAAATCTCTAAGTCAAATATTCTGCTTGTCGGCCCCACCGGTTCTGGCAAAACCCTGCTGGCCCAGACTTTGGCTCGCATTCTCAACGTGCCCTTTGCCATTGCTGACGCCACCAGCCTGACAGAAGCGGGTTACGTTGGTGAAGACGTTGAAAACATTCTGCTGCGTCTGCTGCAGGCTTCTGATTTTGACGTCAAAAAAGCCGAGCGTGGAATTATCTATATCGACGAAGTTGATAAAGTCGCCCGTAAATCTGAAAATCCCTCCATTACCCGTGATGTCTCGGGTGAAGGGGTTCAGCAGGCTCTGTTGAAGATGATGGAAGGCACGGTTGCTAACGTCCCGCCTCAGGGTGGTCGTAAACATCCCTATCAGGAATTTATTCAGATCGACACGGCCAATATTCTGTTTATTCTGGGTGGCGCATTTGTCGGCCTGGAAAAAGTCATTGGCGCTCGTGTGGGCGAAAAATCAATGGGCTTTGGGGCTGAAATTGTTTCTAAACGCAACGATGAAGCACATGTTGCAGAGCTCTACGACAAAATGCTGCCAGAAGATCTGC
>CAJYHH010000107.1 GCA_913773825.1 Candidatus Sericytochromatia bacterium
GCAAGCTGAGCTACCCCCTGTTCATCAGCCGGTCGCCCGCTGGCAGGCCTGGCTCTGGTGTAACTTACCCCAGGCTTATCATCTACCTGATCAGCTGAGTCAGGGTTTGGCTCAGCGCTTGCCTGAACGGCTTCAGGTCTTTGGCTGCCGCCGTTTACCGCCTTTATTCCAAGAGCTGCTGGTATTACCTGAGCTTCACAGCATCACGCAGATCTATCAGCTAAATGAGCAAACTCTTTCATCACTGACAGCACAGGCCGAAATTCATGCGGTCTCGAGCCCTTTACGGGAGCTGGAAGTCTTGCGTGATGCCGTGCTAGATGCGCTTAATCAAGATAGCCAGCTTTTGCCAGAAGAAATTTTAATTGCCGTACCTGATCTCAGAGCGTATAGCGCCTTAGTGCCTTTTGTGTTTAATCAGGAACCTGTTTTACCCGTCAGGATCCAGGGCCAGCGTCCTTTAGAAACTGGCTCGGCCTTGCTTCAGGCTTTTGAAAGTATCCTGAGGCTTTTAGACAGCCGTTTGCCTTTAAGTACGGTCTTGGCGACTCTGGATTTAGAGCCTGTGGCGCGGCGTTTTGGTTTAGATCAAAGTGAGCGAGAGCTCTGTCGTCATTGGCTTGAAGGGGTGGCGATTCGCTGGGGCTGGGACGAACGTCAGCGTCAGGAACTGACCACCGTTGCCTTTGGCGAAAACAGCTGGCAAAAGGGCCTGCGCCGCTTGTTATTAGGCTATTTATTACCCTTGAATGATCAAGAGCAAGCTGTGTCATTACTTCACGGTATTGCCCCTTACCCTGATCTTGAAGGCAGTCAGGGCCAGACCCTGGGCAAGCTGCTGGATTTTTTAGATGCTTTGGCCGAGACCCGGACTCAACTGCGCCAAAAGCGCAGCCTCAAAAATTGGGGAAGGGCGCTGTTAGGCGTGCTCTCTCGCTTTACCCGCCCTCAGACTCAGCAACAAGCTGAGTGGGAGCAATTAACCCATCTACTCGATCAGCTTTATGATGCCCCTGATTTAGGACCCCAGTCGCTAAGTCGGGTCCGAAGCTGGCTGCGCGCCAGGCTGAATGAATTAGAGCCGCAAGGCCATCCCAGTGGCGGCATGTGTCTGGCACCGATCAACTGGTGCGAAGGGCTACCCGCTAAAATGATCTGCGTATTAGGGCTCAATGATCGAGGCTTTCCCCGGAACAGAAGCGTAAGCGATCTTGATCTTTTGAGCCGAGCGCCACAAGCTGGTGATCCAGACCCTGGCCAACAAGATCGCGAGGGATTTAGCGGTTTATTACAGCGTGCCAGCCAGCGAGTCTGGCTGAGTTATCACGGCATCAGCCAAAGTGACGGCAGCCATCGCCCACCTTCGCTGCTGCTGGCTGATTTACTTGAACACTGGCCCAACTGGAAACACCAAGCTGAGATCAGGCGACATCCGCTTTACCCCTATGATTTACGGGCTTTTGCAGCGGATGCTCAGGCCAGTTTTCGGGCGGACAGTCTGGCTTTAGCCCTGCAATTAGAAAAACGTGAAGCAGCGGCTGATTTTTGCGCTGAGCGCTTAGAACCCCTTTTGCCAGAGATGATCAGCTTGCCAGAGCTTTTAAAGTTCTGGCGGAATCCGGCCCGTGCTTTTTTACGGGCCCGCTTAACCTTGGGCTATGGGTTTGAACCTGAGCCAGGTCTTGACAGCGAAGCGCTTGAACTCGACAACTTAGAGCGTTTTCGCTTGGGCACCCATCTGATTGGCCCAGCCGCAGGCTTAGAAGCTGAATATGCCAGGCTGGTAGCTCAAAGTCGTCTGCCGGTGGGTCGATTAGGCCGCATTCGCTTTGAAGAGCTGGCCAACGAGGCCCAGCATTTTGCTCGCAATTTGACGCGCTTTGAAGCAGGCGAAACACCCCAACAGTTAGATTTTAAGCTGTCTCTGGCTGGTTTACACTTAGAGGGTGAATTAAAACTCTGGCCTGATGGCCTGCGCTTAAACCGCCAGGGTAAACTCAGATCCGAAGAACTGCTAGAAGCCTGGATTCAGCATTTAATCCTGCAGATTTTACCTGAAACCAGCGGGCTGAGCACGCGACTATTGGGCAAAAACGAAGCCAAACGTCTCTTGCCGGTACGCAATGCTCAGACTCAGC
>CAJYHH010000108.1 GCA_913773825.1 Candidatus Sericytochromatia bacterium
GGGATTACTTTAAGTCAGATCGAAGAAGCCCTGGCAAAATCGTCGTTTAATGCTTCAGGCGGGATTCTTAAACGGGGTGGTGAAGGTTTTGTGATCAGCAGCCAGGGCCTGTTTCAGTCGATTCAGGAACTTGGCGATATTGGCGTGGCCCAAGATCGCGGCACGCCGATTTTATTAAAAAACCTCGCGGATATCACCCGCGGCTGGGCGCCCCGTCAGGGGATTGCGGCTCATGGCGAGAACCCTGACGTGGTTGAAGGGATTATTCTGATGCGCCGGGGCCAAAATCCGTCCATTGTGCTCAAAAATGTACGTGAGGCCATTGAGCAGATCAACAAAGAACTGCCCGATGGCGCCAAAATTCTGCCTTTTTATGACCGCACTGATCTGGTTAATCACACCATGGAGACCGTCAGCCATAACCTGATTGAAGGGGCCTTGCTGGTTACTTTGGTGTTATGGATCTTTTTGATGAATCTGCGCGCGGCATTAATTGTTGCGGTGCTGATTCCGTTGAGTCTGCTGATTGGCTTTATTTATCTGCATAGTCGCGGCATGAGCGCTAATTTGCTGAGTATGGGCGCTGTGGACTTTGGCGTCATTGTCGATGGCGCGGTGGTGATTATCGAGTCGATTTTGCTGCGTCTGCAGCATAGTGAACCTGTTGAGAGTCCTCGTGATGCCATTCAGCAGGCGGTCAGCAGCGTGATTCGGCCGACGGTGTTTTCGATCTGCATTATTATTGCGGCGTATTTGCCGATCTTTATGATGCAGCGGGTTGAAGGCCGGATTTTTACGCCCATGGCCCACACGGTGGTGTCTGCTTTAGTCGGTGCGCTGCTGCTCTCGATTACGCTGGTGCCCGTACTGGCGTGGCTGTTGTTTCATAAAAGACCACCCAAACACAAAGAGTCACCGGTGCTGCGCCTGGCGACTTTTGTCTATGAACCGGCCCTTAAGCTGTCGCTGCGCTTTCCCTTAATAGTGCTGCTGCTGACGGGTGGTTTGCTGGCTGGGACCGTGATGGTGGTGCCAAAGCTAGGCAGTGAATTTTTGCCCTCGCTTAACGAAGGTTCGCTTTATGTCACCTTTGATATGCCGCAGAACATCAGCATTGATGAAAGCCGCAAAGCGATTCCCAATCTCTATCGCCAATTGTCTAAACATCCGGTGGTAACAGATATTCTGTTTCAGCTCGGTCGTCCCGAAGACGGTACCGAAGCCCAGTTACCCAGCCATCTTGAGGCCTTTATCCGGCTTAAGACCCCTCATGACTGGCCCGAGCATCTTAAAAGTGTCGAAGACGTGA
>CAJYHH010000109.1 GCA_913773825.1 Candidatus Sericytochromatia bacterium
AGCCGAGTAAATTGACACAGAGCGTCGCCCAGGGAAAGCCGCCAGGGTTGCTAAGGGCTGTCCACAGTAATGAAATACCATAACGGGCCATACTGCCCAGACTACCGCCGATTCCAACCATTATCAACGCTTGAAGGCTTGGGGTTTGCATAGAGAAACTCCTTGTCCCAGATTCATCAGTGTAAACTGAAGCCAGCCTGACTAAAGAGGATTTCAGATGACCAAACCGCATTTGCCTAAAACAAACGCAAAAACCTCCCGATACTCTGTTGCGTTGTTAACCACCATGGCCATGATGACACCTGCCTCTGCCTGGGCTTTTCAGTACCCAACCGCTCGCCAGGACAATGTAGTTGATCAATATTTTGGCACAGAGGTCGCTGACCCCTATCGTTGGCTTGAACAGGAAGATAGCCCCGAAACCCAAGCCTGGGTCAACGAGCAGAACAAGCTGACTCAGGCATATGTAAACACCCCGTCACGCAAGCGCTTACATGCTCGTTTAACTGAACTCTGGAACTACCCCAAACAGTCTGCACCCAGCCGTAAAGGCAGTTGGTACTTCAGCTGGAAAAACAATGGCCTGCAAAATCAATATGTGCTAACCCGTGGCTCAAGTCCTGATACAACCGATACGGTGGTGCTTGACCCCAATCAACTCAGCACAGACGGCACGGTTTCAGTCAACACCACCGCTATTAGCCCAGATGGAAACTGGCTGGCCTATGGTTTATCTGACGCAGGCTCAGACACCCAGACCCTGCATTTTTTGCCCTTTGACAACACAACCCCGAAAGCTATAAATGATCAGGTCTCAGGCTTAAGTAATGCTTCAGTGGATTGGCATCCTAATCTCAGCGGCGTGTTTTATAACCGTTATCCGGCACCAGGCGAGGTCAAAGAAGCCAAACCCCATACCCATAGCCGGGTTTATTTTCATCAACTGGGAACACCACAGCATAAAGATCAGCTGATCTATGCCGATCCAGCCCATCCAGAACTGGATTTTTACCCCTTTGTTAGTGAAGACGGTGCTTATTTGCTGATCCAGTCAAATCACGGCACCGCGCCTGAAAACGGCGTCCTTTACCGTACAATCGACGGCAAAGAACTAAAAGAGCTGATTCCAGCTGGTCGCGCCAGCTTTAGCTTTGTTGACAATGATGGGCCCGTGTTTTATTTTCTGACTAATGACAAGGCGCCACGTTATCGCCTGATTGCGATTGATATCCGTAACCCTGAGCCCGCTCACTGGCGTGAAATCATTCCTGAACAAAAAGATGTTTTAGACGGCGTCTTAAGCGCGGGAGGAAAATTTGTCACCACCTGGCTGACTGACGCCAAACATCGTCTGATGGTGTACAGTCACAAGGGCCAGCCCGAAAGCGAAATTGCCCTGCCAGCACCAGGAACAGCTGCTTTAAGAGGACGTCGCCAGGACAAAGAACTGTTTTTAAGCTTTAGCTCGTTTGTCTATCCAGGCGAAAGTTACCGCTATGATTTAGACAGCCAGCAACTCAGCCTCATGCGGCGCTCAGCGGTTAAGTTTGACTCCAGCCGCTTTGAGACTCAGCAGGTCTTTTATCCCTCGAAAGACGGCACGCGGGTGCCGATGTTTTTGGTCTACCGGAAGGGTCTAAAGCCAGACAAAACCCATC
>CAJYHH010000110.1 GCA_913773825.1 Candidatus Sericytochromatia bacterium
GACGGGGCCAACGTCATTGGCTACTGCCACTGGTCGATTACCGACAACTATGAATGGGGCAATTTTGACGCTCGCTTTGGCCTTTATCGCGTCGAAGCCTTAAGCGATAGCACTTTGCAGCGCATTCCCACTGACGGCGTAGAAGCCTATAAAGCGGTGATTGATAACAACGGCGTGACGCCCGCTCTGCTGCAGCAGTATCCTGGCCCTCGGAATCGCTAGTCCCTGAGCAAAAATCAAGACCGGAGTGACATGACTCCGGTCTTTGTGCTGTTTGATTGAGCCAGGCAAAAAGCGCTTATCCCCTAAAGGGACATACTGCGTGTACAATGAAACATCTTCATCACCAGGGTAAATAGACATGAATATTCTGCTCGTAGGCGGAACCGGCTCATTTGGTACAGCCTTTCTTGCCCATCTAGAGCAGATTGGCTATAAGTCCAAAGTTCGAGTCTATAGTCGCGACGAAGCCAAGCAGATTGGTCTCAAAGAGCGTTACCCCCAGCTTCAGCTTGAAACCGTAATTGGCGATGTACGCGATGAATACGCCTACGCTCAGGCCGCCCGCGGCATCGACATTGTGATTCATGCTGCCGCCCTCAAACATGTGCCGGTGGGTGAACTCTTTACTGAAGAAGTCATTAAAACCAATACACTCGGCACCATCAATTTTGTCAAAGCCTGTCAGACCCAGGGCGTCAAAAAAGCGATTTATCTCAGCACAGACAAAGCGGTTTATCCGATTAATGCCTATGGCATGTCAAAAGCGCTTGGCGAAAAAATTGTCCAGTCTAAAATCAGTCGCGACTCCAGTACGGTTTTTTGTATTACCCGCTATGGCAATGTCATGGGCTCTCGTGGCTCGATTCTGCCTTTGCTGCATGAAAAAGTCAGTCGCCGTGAACCCATTATGGTCACGGATTTTGCAATGACGCGTTTTTTAATGACCCTTGAGCAGGCCGTCTCGCTTGTCAGTTTTGCAATCGACAAAGGCCAGGACGGTCAGTTATTTATTCGCAAAGTCCCCGCCTGCGATTTGCGCACCTTGATGGAAGCTTATTTACAGCTGCATTTTCAAACCAGTCTGGATGAATACGGCTATGAAGTGGTCGGCGTCAGGCCTGGTGAAAAAATTCACGAACTGCTGGCCACACGTGAAGAACTCTCGAGAGCCCGTTTATTACAGTCAGAGGAAATTTTGCAGGTTGAGCCTTATCAGCAACAGGAGCTCTATCGCGGTACGCGCCGTGAAATTGCCCGTGAACCTGATTCTGACTTGTCTTCTGACAGCGTGGAGCAAATGAGCGTTGAAGAAGTGATCAGCTGTTTAAAACAGGCTGGCCTCTAAGATGAAAGTCCTGACGATTCTTGGCACGCGCCCTGAAATCATCAGACTCAGCCGGATTATTCCGACCCTTGATGCCTTCTGTGAGCATCATGTGCTGCACACTGGCCAGAATTATGATCAGCGCCTAAATCAATTGTTTTTTAGCGAACTCGGCCTGCGCTTACCCGACCACCAGCTAGACTCCCGTGCTGACACAGCGATGGGGCAAATCAGCCAGATTTTAATCGGCGCAGAAGCTTATCTGCAAAAATTTCAGCCTGATCGGGTTTTGCTGCTGGGTGATACCAATAGCAGCCTGACCGCGTTTACAGCCAAACGGATGGGGATTCCGGTGTTACATATGGAAGCGGGTAATCGCAGCTATGATGACCGGGGCCCAGAAGAAATTAATCGTCGTTTAATTGATCACTGTAGTGATATCTTAATGCCTTATTCTGAGCGCGGCCGCATAAACCTGATCAGCGAAGGCATTGCAGGCGAGCGTATTTTTGTAACCGGTAATCCGATTGCAGAAGTCCTGAGTGCTCAGGCGGCGTCAATTCAGGCCAGTACCGTCTTAGATCAACTTATACTCCAGCCACAGGCTTATTTTCTGGTCACGCTCCATCGGGCTGAAAACGTCGATCAGCCAGAACGTCTACAAGCCCTGATTAACAGTCTCGAACAGCTGGCTGAGCTGTATCAATTACCGGTGATCTGCAGTACACATCCACGCACGCGCCAGCGCCTTAAACATGAGTCAAGTCATCCGGCCTTACACTGGCTTCCGCCTTTTGGACTTCATGACTTTGTCAAACTTGAACTAGAGGCTTTTTGCGTCCTGAGTGACTCCGGAACGGTCCAGGAAGAATGTTCACTGTTAGGCGTTCCAGCCGTGATTTTAC
>CAJYHH010000111.1 GCA_913773825.1 Candidatus Sericytochromatia bacterium
GCCCATCAATTATTCCCTTTTGTACACCTGGACCAAATTGTTTCATGGCAGCGACAGCACGGTGATAGTACAAAAGCTGAACTTGATTGACGAACATCGGAAATGTTAAGAACAGAATCCAACCAGAAAAAAAGCATAAACAAGCAAAAGCCATTCTGATACAGAGCTTTTTTATCCAGTGACTTGATTTTGAATTTTGCATATACTTAGTGTTTTGAGAGTAATGGGCTCTTCATCTCAAGTCAAGCATCCTTGATGACACGGTCTCAAAAGCCAACTCTGGATGCTGATGTAAAAGGTTCTGCGGTATAATGCCCCCTTATGAACAGATTACGTACTCGCACCCTTAAGACCCTTGGAACTCTCAGCGCGGCCCTGCTGATGACAACTGCTTTTGCTAGTTGTGCTGTCCAGGCACCGGTTGATGAAGACAAAGTCATTATCTTCGGTAAGTCCAAAGATGCCGTGACTTTAGATGCGGCTGACACCACTGACGGTGAGTCTTCTGCTGTTGTGGTCAATATTACTGAGCCGCTGCTGCGCTTTAAACGTGAATCGACGCTTGTTGAGCCCGCTCTGGCTGAGTCTTATACGGTTTCAGACGATAAGCTGACCTGGACTTTTAAGCTGCGTAAAGGGGTGGTCTTTCATGACGGCACCCCTTTAAATGCTGAAGCCGTTAAGTTTAACTACGAGCGCCAGATGGACGAAAAAAGCCCCTGGCGCTTTAAGGGTAAATTTGAGTACTGGCATCTGTTCTTTGGCGCGGTTAAAGCAATTGAAGCGCCAGATGAACACACCGTTGTGATTCGCCTGAATCGCCCCGACGCCACGTTTAAAACCAACCTGGCGCTTTATACAATGGGGATTTCTAGCCCAACCGCGATTAAAAAATACGGCGAAGATTATTTTAAAAACCCAGTGGGTACAGGCCCCTATAAATTTGACCGTTGGATTCGCAATGAAAAAATCAAGCTGCTGCGCAATGAAAACTATTGGGGCGTTAAACCCAGTATCGACATGCTGATTTATAAGCCGGTGCCTGACAACGCCGTACGTCTACTAGAGCTTGAAACCAACTCAATTAACGTGCTTGACGGCATTAACCCTGACGATGTGCCGCGAATTCGTAAAGACCCTAACTTAAAGCTGATTACTCAGCCTGGTCTTAACGTCGGCTATCTGGCGATGAACAACGACAAAGAGCCTTTTAATAAGCTGGAAGTTCGTTTAGCGATTAATCACGCCATTAATAAAGCCGCGCTGGTTAAAGCTTTCTTTGCTGATGGCACGTTGGGCACAGCCGCTGTAAACCCCATGCCGTCTACAATCTGGGGCTATAATACCCAGATTCAGGATTATGACTATAACCCTGAAAAAGCCAAAGCCCTGCTCAAAAAAGCAGGCTATCCTGACGGCTTTACGACCAAACTTTGGACTATGCCGATTGCGCGTCCCTATATGCCTCAGCCGACTCGTATTGCGGAGTCGATTCAGGCAGACTTGCAAAAAGTCGGTATTAAAGCTGAGATTGTCACCTATGAATGGGGGACCTATCTCGATAAGCTTTCGGGCGGAGAACATACAATGGCCTTAGCGGGCTGGATCGGCGACAATGGCGATCCAGACAACTTCCTGTATACTCTGCTTGATAAGAACAACACGGTTAAAGGCAGTGCGGCCAATTATGCCTTTTATAAAGGTGAAGGCACGCATGAGCTTTTGGTTAAGGCCCAGCAGGTCTATGACCAGGCCGAACGGGCCAGGCTCTATGAGCAGGCCCAGGTCCTGATTAAACAGGACGCCCCTTGGGTGCCGCTGTTTCACTCGACGCAGATGATGGCCACTCGTGCCGGCGTCGAGCAATTCTATCTGCATCCGGTGGGCGAAAAACGCTTTGACACCATCATGTGGTCTAAAAAATAGCTATCTGGAAGGAATTTACACATGGAACGTACTTTTCTCGCAATTAAACCCGACGGCGTTCAGCGCGGTCTGGTTGGCGAAGTGATTCAGCGCTTTGAGCGCAAAGGTTACAAACTCGTCGGCATGAAAATGATGCAAGTGCCCCGCGAAACCGCAGAAAATCACTACGGTGAGCACAAAGGCAAGCCCTTCTTTGACGGTCTGGTTGATTACATCACCAGCGCTCCGATCGTTGCTATGGCTTGGGAAGGCAATAATGTTGTAGCTGCTGCTCGTCAGATTGTTGGCGCTACTAACCCTCAGAATGCTGCCCCTGGCACCATCCGCGGTGATTTTGCCGTAGATATCGGCCGTAACATCATTCATGGTTCTGACTCCGTTGAAAGCGGCATCCGTGAACTGGGCATCTTCTTCAAACCTGAAGAGCTGACCGGCTGGGAACGCAACGTTGATCGTTGGATCCAGGAATAGTCGTCAACTGTCTAAACGTCAGTTGACGATTAGGCTTTAGAGCTTAAAACAAAAGCGCCAGGTATCGCCTGGCGCTTTTTACATGCTGATTGGTCAGTTCAGCTGAAGCTGAACTAGTTATGCTGAAGCTGTGATTCTACTTTTTGAATAATAAACTTCTGCATATCAGCTAAGTCAGCTAAATCCTGACTGGCTTTCATAAACAATTTAAAGGGCTGAATATCTTCAAGACTGTTTGAGGGTGGTTCACACCAGTCAAGTTCAAGCACTACACCGCTCATGGCCTGGGTGAGGGCAGCAAAAGCCTCTTCGCCCGTTTTACCGTTGACTTCAGCTTCGATTAAACGGCCTTTGTCAATATACAGACTACCGGCAGTTTTATTACTTAAATTTTTGATGCTCAGGCGTTTGCGTTTTTTGCTCATTAAGAACATTTGCAACTGGCTAAGAAGACCCAGACTTGAGAGATAACCTGACAAGCCCAGTTGATGGCTATTGCGCAGGGTTTCACTGATTTGACGATTGGGCCAGGGGGCACAGAATTCAGCTTCTAGATTGTGAAGGCTTTTGATGTCATATAGTTCACCTGTCTGATTGAGTGAAACTACAGGAACCTTAGGGTGTTGACGGCAAAAGTTGACAAGATCTGACCAGTCTTGAGGCTTGCTAAGATGATATAGCACACTTGTGTTAAAAGGCAGAACGTCTGTTTGGTCAGGATCGCCCATTCTAATCGACAAGCCTTGGTTTTCAAGAATTTTGTTGAGGGTTGCCAGCTGGCGAGGATTGCGACTAAAGCAGATAATTGATTCAAAATCGTTACGGCCAGCATGATCTTGGCGAGTTGCAGCAGATAAAAGGGCATCTTGCAAAGGATAATTAAAATTTGTTGGAAAAAATCGATTACCACAATCCTGAAAACTGCCTTGTTTTAGCGCCAAAATGCGCTCACAGGCCTCATAACCCAGTAATTTTTCATCAGGCGTGTTCCACTCAGAATAAGTAATTGTCTGACGATCAAGTGAAATATAAGCACGTGCTTTTTGACTGGCATCATGAATTTCAATCGTATGACCAATATGCTCCAAAGCAAGAATCTGAAGCAGTTCACCAATCTCAATTCGGCTGACTTCAGTTGAGAGTCCTGGCAGCATACAGAGGCGAATCTGACGAATCAACTCTTCACCATTAAAGGGTTTGCGTAGAATATTCAGAGCACCACCCGCTAAAGCCATATGTTCAAAAGCTTCAGTAGGGTAGGCGGTCATCATCAGCGAGCGCAGATGAGGATGCTGAGTTTTTGCCCAGATCAACAGTTCTAAGCCCGTGATATTAGGCATTTTCATATCAGTGACAAGCACACGGTATTTTTCGTTGTTGAGTTTTTCAACCGCTTCAACTGGATTATTACAATACGTCGCGCTGTAGCCTTCTAAGGCTAAAAGACTTGAAACTGTTTCTCCGATGCGGAGATCATCATCAACAATCAAAATGTCCTTCATGGTGTGCCCAACCCTTCTTACCAGTCTCAAGCAAATCTCAACCAGGTTTCTAACAATTATCAATGACAGTCCAAAAGGTTCTCAACTACATACTCACTAAGATTCAAATCCCCCCCCCAGCCAGCGCAGGGACCTTGGACTTGCGGCCAAATTTCCCCGCGCCAGCAAGTGTCTATGACTAGACGTTTTTAGCAATCTCAGGCATAAATTTACGAATTTGATTGCGAATAATCGCCAGATTAGAATCTTTGGTTGTCGCAACATAGACAAAGTAGAGATTGTTAGGGACAACTGCCAGAACATGATACTGGCTGGTCAGAGTGATCAGAATATCTTCAATATTCTGAGAATCCAGGCCGAGTGCTCGTTTGGCTTTCATTTTCTGTTTAACAACTTCAGCGTTATAAGCAGCAGCCAGCTCAGGCTCAAGATTGGTGTCTTTGGTGCCAGAAGCCAGCGCCATACCAGAATCGATTTCAGCAATACAGACTGCCAGGCAGTTGGGGATGGTTTCGAGCATTTCATTAACGATCTTCTGCATATTTTAAATCCTCTTTATTTAACTGTTTCTTTTTCTTGGGGAATAAGTGCATTCAGAACAGTCCCAATTTCGGGTCTATCTTGGACAACGGGAGCCAACATCTCTGCCAATAAATTTCGGAGCTTCACATACCTACTTTCTAGGGCGCTTTCGGCCAAATGATTGATTGTAGTGGAAAGGGTTTCTGTTCCGGCCTGAGCCAGAGCGTCCCAGAAGCGATCATGTCCAACTAGGCCATAAACACTTAGCGCGCCAAGGGCATATACATCAGCAGCTGGGGTTAACTCTGCTGTAAAATATTCAGGCGCCAAAAAGGGACGGTTGGCTTGTAACCAGTCATAATCAGCTTGTTGCTCTTCATTTAGCCCAGCCAAAATCTG
>CAJYHH010000112.1 GCA_913773825.1 Candidatus Sericytochromatia bacterium
CGTCAACACCTTCCTGAGTTCAGAGGGCTCACCGACAATTATTCCGAGTGAAGTGATCCGCGCAACCTCTGAAGAAAAAGAGTACGCAATCAACTCATTACGGGCTTTCCAGCAGCGTAACGCTGAAACCGCTCCTCAGGCGCTGAAGCAGCTGCAGCAGGTGGCAGTAGATAACGGCAATCTCTTTGAAGCCTTATTAGAGACTGCCAAAATCTGCAGCCTGGGCCAGATGAGTGCTGCCCTTTATGAAGTGGGCGGCCAATACCGGCGCAATATGTAATCGCAAGCCAGCCTGGGTCTGCTGACCCAGGCTGGCTAGGGGTTCAAACTAAGCTAAAATGGCGATCAGGCCCAGCGCCAGCAATGAGATCAGCAAGCTAGAGGCTAGGCCTAACCAAAGTGGCTTAAGGCCGGTTGCACGCAGTTTGTCTAAGTGGGTTTCAAGCCCCAAAGCTGCCATCGACATCGTGAGCAGCCACATGTCGAGTTCAACGAGTGCGTTAGTTAGGGCTGGCGGTAATATTTGCAGTGAATTAAAGCCGATCACAGCTAAAAAACCAAACACAAACCAGGGGATTGGGATTTTTTTCCAGTCCAGTTTGTGCTTTTGACCTGTTTGTTCAGCTTGCCCGCGTAGGCTCCAGACCAGCAGCCCAATTGCAACGGGGATTAAAAAAATCACCCGCGCCATTTTAACCAGACTGGCTAATTTGCCTGTTTCTTCACCATGGGCAAAACCTGCTGCCACAACCTGTCCAACTTCATGCAGGCTCGCACCTGTCCAGAGTGCATAAGCCTGAGGCGTCAGCTTCAGCACCAGCTGCAGCAAGGGATAAGCCAGCATGCCCAAGGTGCCAAATAAAGTAATCGTCGCTAAGGCATAAGCTGTATCCGCTTCGTCTGCTTCAATCACGGCATCAGTTGCCACAATCGCTGAAGCACCGCAGATTGATGTGCCTGAAGCCAATAGCAGACTTAATTTGGGTGAGAGACCCAGCATTTTACCTAGCCAGACAGTAAAGCCAAAACAGGCCGTCACGCAGACCGTCAGCAGCAGTAAACTCTGCCAGCCCAGGCTCTGTACCTGAAGCAGGCTGATTTTAAAGCCCAGCAGAATAATTCCCAGCCGCAGCAGCTTTTTTAAAGCAAAGGTCAGGCCTGGTTTAAGCACAGTCGGCAAAGGGGCAAGATTGCCTAATAAAGCACCCAGGCCAATCGCCAGCATCAGTGGGCTAAGCGGGATTACTTGTTGTAAAAGCGGCCAGCGCGATAAAGCGACTGAAAGCACAGCTAATAAAAAGCATAAGCCCAGCCCCGGCAATTTAGAGGCCGGGGCTTGATTTGCTTGAGTAGACATTATTTTGTCTGATGATTAAATGGTTGAAATGAGTAGGTGGCGCTCATTCGGGTAGCGGAATAAATTCTTCGTTATCACCTGGGACTAAGGGAAACTCACCCTGTTTCCAGCGCAGTTTGGCGGCTTCAATCAGGGCCGGGTCACTGGCTACCAGATTCCACCACAGATGGCGACGACCATCTAAAGGCTCACCGCCAAATAGCACAAAGCGGCTGCCGGCCTGATAGCTGATCGTCTGCTGCTCAGTGCGTGGCAGAGCGACTAAACAAGGGCCCGTATAAGTCTGGTCTTCAAGACTGACTTCGCCGCTCAGGACAAATAAGGCCAGTTCAGCGGCTGGGCTGTTAAAGCTCCAGCTACCGGCTGTTTCAGCGCTTAGATCCAGCAGCACAGGATTAAGATGACTGCTAACCGGTGAGCTCATGTCAACAAAGCTGCCAATCGCCAGACGGCCTTGTAAGCCAGCCTGAATCTCGCTAACAGGCAGCTCAGAGACAGTTGCTCGGGCAACAGCCGGATCCATTTGTTCATGTGATTTGGGCAGGGCCAGCCAGAACTGCAGCATTTGCAGGCGGCTGGGCTGGTGGCGATCTTCAGCTGGGGTGCGCTCAGAATGGGCAATCCCGTGGCCGCTGGTCATCAATAAAACATCACCAGGGCTTAAGATTACGTCACAGCCGCTGCTGTCGCGATGATGCATGCGGCCTTCTAAAAGATAGCTCAGAGTAGACAGGCCAATATGAGGATGGGCTCTGACATCAGCGCCTTTGCCGACCGGGAATTCCAGACCGGGCATATGATCAAAAAAGATAAAGGGGCCAATTGCCTGAAGTTCATGATGAGGCAGATAACGGGCAATCCGCATGCCTTCGCCGAGATCTTTGCTGTGGGGATTCAGCGCTTGAGGAGAAGTAAGCAGCATAAGGGTCTTCCTTTTGAAGCAATTAATTAAAGGGTTTGGTGAATCGGGCTGCTCGTATTTTATCGCTTTGCTGGACGAGTTCCAAAGCTTAATCAGTTACCTATAAAAATTAATCATCTATTAACCAAAGGTTTAGCCTGACACTACGCTGTCTTAAACTGCTTGGCTTATGATAAATCTCATAAGCGTAGCGTAGTAGAGAAACGAGAATCCCGAACATGTCTAATTCCTCTTTTAAGTCTGTCAAAAAATGGCTGTCCCTGGCCGCTCTGGCTCTGGTTGCCAGCACTTCTACCGGCTGTTCGGCTCCTGCTTCTAACCGTATGCTGCCGCTGTCACCAATGGGTGCTCAGCAGATGCGTGCCCAGAATAGCCCCGTCAATATCTTTTCGCTCAATCCAGCAAGTCGCCGCCGTAAACTCGGTCTGCGTCGTAACCCCAACCGCCGTCCGATTCGCCTGGATGCTGACGATTTAATGCCTTTTAATCCGCGTGGGGCAAATGGACTGCCCGCTAAAGTTGATTTGCGTCAGTGGGCTTCACCGATTGATAACCAGGGTGAACTGGGTTCCTGCACTGGTTTTTCAATCAAGGCAGCTCGCGAACTGATGTTAAACCGCGATGGTAAGCCTGCTTATGAGCCCTTAAGCCCGCTGTTTCTGTATTACTACGAGCGCAAAATGGAAAACACCATTGATGAAGATGCCGGTGCCATGATTGACTCCGGTTTTGAAGTGCTCAAAAAAATCGGGATTTCACGTGAAGCGCTCTGGACCTATGATGACAGCAATGACAATAATCCCGACACCAAAGAAAAATTCCAGTTGGCTCCTCCTGCTGAAGCCTATAGCGACGCTGGCAAGTATCGCGTCAAAAGCATCCGTGCTTTAGAATCCCTGCGTGACATCCGCTACGAGCTGGCTCACCGCAATCCAGTGGTGATCGGCATGGAAGTCTATGAAGCCTTTTATGAGCCCAAAAATGGCGTCCTGCCCAAGCCCAACCCGAATGAAAAAAGCCAGGGTGGCCATGCTGTTATGGTCGTTGGCTATGATGACGTTCAGAAAGTCCTGATTGTCAAAAACAGCTGGGGCAATGACTGGGGTGATAAAGGCTACTTCTATCTGCCTTATGAATACTTCAAGTTCAACCTGGCTGGTGAAGCCTGGGCTGCTCAATAGCGCTTAGCTCACAAGCAAACAAAAGTTTTAAATCTCTCTCTATTTCCGCACACAGCCCGGCCGATTGGTCGGGTTTTTTCATTGGAAGAGAGGCTGTGGGCTGTGTAGCTCTGAATACAGAGAGGGCAAATTCATGTTCTTTGTATTTCTGCCTTTTTTCACAGCCCACGGCCCAAAGTCTTTTATCGTTTCACGACAAAGTACAGGTAAATTATAATTATTTTTTATAATTTACCTGCTCGATTGCCATAAGTACCCGGAGCGAGATTTGAAGGGCGAAGCCCGAATTGCGAAGCAACTCGCACTCGCCATTGGCGGCCAGTTTCTGAGACTGGTGTGTCTACCGATTCCACCGTTCGGGTATAAGCTGCTGTTTAGCTATTATCAAATAATGGCCAAACAGCAAGCCCTGACAGCGACAAGGCTTAAAATAGCAAATCTAATATTTGCAATTTGAC
>CAJYHH010000113.1 GCA_913773825.1 Candidatus Sericytochromatia bacterium
TGCAGATGTTGCAGCTGGAACAAGCGCTTGATAAGTGGGCCAAGCAGCATCCTGAAAAAGCGCAGGAGCTCTACAACGGACTACTAGCCTACGCGCTTTTTGCGCGGCTTCATGCTGTGCCGCCATCAGTGGCCAATCCTGTCGCCCTGCTAAACGATGTATCTGCAAGCTTACCTGAAACAGAAGACAAAGATCAGTTTTTTGATCTGTTACAACAAGCTGATTTTCATAATCACATCCTCGCCTTTGACAGCCTGGAATCCGGCAGCCATTCATTACTTGACGGGTTGATGAATATGGGCCAGCTTTATCTTTATCGCGTTGATCATCTTCCGCAACTTGAATCGCCGCCTGATTTTGCTTATGAGTTACAGGATCGTCTCGGCTTTATTGCCGGAATGGAAGAAGGAGAATCTTTTTCACCAGATATCCTCCTGTTTAAGTTTTACCTGAGTGCGTTTCAGAGCAGAAATGCTGAAGCTTTAGCAGAAGTCGCTCAGGACGCTGAAGAGCACGGTTTGCTCGCCTTAGCCCTTTTGGCCCAACTTGAGTTGGGCACAGCCCTGAGCAAAAGCGCTCCCCAAGCAGCGGAAACCGCTTTTCAGACGGCACTGAGCCAGGCTCGCTCCCTCAATAGCCCCATTTTAGAGTTCAGGGCCTTGCTCAGTCAGGCTCATTACAGCCAGTCTGCCAAGTTTGCACAGACAGCCAAAACGCTGTTAGACCAACAGCCAGCAGGGTTCACACAAAACTACTTGCAAAAGCTCTGGGCCGATTATCTGCTTGAGATCGGCCAGATTGACCAAGCCCGCGCCCTATATGCTCAGCTGGCCAGTCAGAATACGCCCTGGCTCCAAATCTGGCTAATCAGAACCTTTGCTCAGATCCGGGATGTGCACCAGCTACCGCTCATCGAAACATGGATCGATCACCCGCACCCACTCGTGAGCACAAATGCCCTTCAGACCTGGCTGGCCCTGACGCCACCCAATCAGCAGGAACCAGCTCTGGAGAGGCTCATACAGGGCCTTAGTAACGAACAACTTGGATTTTTGCTCGCCCGTTTGCCCATATCCAGCGGAACAGCCCCTGGGCTGGTGAGCAGGGCAAGGGATTTACTGAACTCTTCAGATTCACAGCTCGCTCTGACAGCGATGGCTTATCTGAGCAAGCGCCAGATTTACGCCCCTGAGATGCTAAAAGGGCTCGACAAGCCAGAAACCCGCCAGGAAACGCTCCAGCTGCTCAGACCTCTGTCAGATAAACTGCCAGACAACAAGCTGACGCCCTGGCTAGCGGATCCAGAAGTTCATCTTGACGCACTCTATCTGCTGGTACGCAAAGGCGCACGTAAGCAATTAAAAGATTTTCTGAGTTTATGGTCCCAGGAGACCTTTGAGCATGATTTTCAGCTTTACAGGCAGCTAAGCGATTTACTGGATCAGGGTCAAATTAGCTGGCCGGAGTGGCGCCAGGCCCTAGAAGCAGCTGAAGCGGCTTCTGATCAAAAGCTGACATCGAATCTTTTTCATTCGTTGAGATACCTTGAAGCCCTGCCAGAAGCTGGCTGCAAGGAGCTTGAAAAACTGCTCGACCATCCCAGTCCAGCCATCCAGACTCACGCCATCAGCCTGCTCAATCAATGTGCGCACACTCCCAAACGGTCTCAGCGCATTGGCGCGATCGCGCAGGGCCTCTCAAAAACTGAGCTGAACCAGACGGTTCTGACTTATCTGGCCGCAGAATCTGATCCCCAGTGGCTGCCTTTGTTTCAACAGGCTCTTCAGTCTGACGACGAGAGTCTCCGGCATGCCGCATTCCGGTATCTGGCGCGTGTTGAACCCTCAGCGGCGCTGGCTTATCTCACAAAAGCCGCAAAGCTAAATCGTCGTGAACTGCGCCATTTGCTGGATGTCCTGTTGTCTTCAGGCCTTCCGGCTGAGCAGATCAAACCTTGGTTAAAAACCGTTTTTAACAACAGTTCAGCGGCCTTACGCGAAGATCTGCTTTCTGTGATTCTGCCCGGTTACGTTGACTATCTTGATGCCGCGCTGATCAATGAATCTTTACGTCAGCCCGATTTGTCAGAAAACCTGCTGCAGCTGGCGATTGAGCGCCCGGTGCTGCTTGAAGCCGAAACCCTTAAAGTCTGGCTGCGCTCACAAGATCTGGAGCGGCAAGTAACAGCCCTGATCTTGGCAGAAAGAAAAGGCGCGCGCGAGCTTGTACAGGATCTGATACCGCTGTTAAAAGATTCTCGCGCAATTGATAAGGTCTATTTAAACCAGATCCAGTATGCATATTACATACCGGGGCAACCATTTACGGTGCGCGAACTGGCTCTACGCACTCTGACTGAACTGGATCAAGAGGCCGCCTGGCCTTGGGTGATCCAGTTTTTACAAGATCCCGCACCTGCGCTTCAGAATATTGCCGTGATGTTATTAAAACAAGCAAATGCGCCCGTATTGTCTCAGGCTCAGCTTGCGCCTCTGCTTCAACAGGCTGATCCAGCCCTGCGCTTTAGGGCTTTGGATCTGCACCATCATCAGTTGATTGCAGCAGGCAAAACCGGACTGCCCATGGAAACCTGGTTAGCTTTTCTGGCAGAGCCGTCTGCAGCGCTGAGACTTGAAGCTTTAAACAAGCTGTCAGACTATCCCGACCTGACAGCAGAGCTTATAACACCCTTTACCCATGATCCAGACGCAAAAGTCAGTCAGCTAGCCCAAAGCTTATTTACACACATCACGGGCACTCAGCAGAAGCTCAGCCCCCGTGAACTGCTTGAGCAAAGTCTGGAAGAGCCACATCTGATCTGGATTTATTTAGATGACAATCCGCCAGACGCGGATCGTGAAGCGCTGTACTCAGAGCTACTCAAGCTGCTTAAACAGCCCAACCTTGACGAAATGCACTTCTCCAATCTGGTCCAGTACCTCAAAGACATTAAAGGCCCAGCAGCCGTGCCAGATCTGATTAGCTTACTGAATTATGGACAGATTCAGGAAGATGATTTTAGGGGCGCTGTAAGAGCCGAACAGATTCCCCTTTTTGCTAAGCTCGTCAAAGAAGATGCAGATCCTGAACATGTTGCGCTGGGCATCAAGATGCTGCATCAACTCGAAGCCACTGATCAGTTGCCCTTGATCATCCCGCTGATTGAGCGGCAAGACGGGGTTCAACCCGCAGCCATCGCCTTTGTTGGACGTTATGGTTCAAGCGCCGACAAAGCGCACCTCATCAAGTTATTAGGCACTCAAAAGCGCTACCTAGCTTTTGAAGCGCTTAAAGAAACACCTGTCCCAGACTATTTTGAAGACGTTTTAAGTCTGATCAAACAATCTTCTAATCAACAAGCTATGCTGCTGGCAGGGCATTGGCGTATTCAAGAAGCCAGGCCCCTGCTTGAACAAGCGCTTTTAAGCGCTGAAGCCTTGTACCCTGAAACAGCAGCCAAAGCCCTCGGCCAATTAGGCGATCCAGCTTCACTACCCGCACTCCAGCAAGCTTTACAGCAGCAACCCGCCTATCTAGAGCTGATTGAAGCGCTTTACGCACTTGGCGATTACGCTAACGCCGGAGCCGCACTAAAAATTCTTTTAGAACGGGCCGATAGTTATGAACAGGCCTATGGCCTGGAGCTGATCGCAGAGTTTCGCGACAGCTCTTTGCTACCCTCTGTGATCAGCTTGCTTGCCAGCCGCGAGTTAGCTCATATTCGGCGCAATGGACCAACATCTTCAAAAGCTGGCGAGATCGGCATGTTTGCCAGCTTAGCACTAGGTCAAATTGCCGCTGCTGAACATGTGCCTATTTTGATTGAGTTATTGCCGCGGCTAAATCAACGGCGTCAGGCGGATGTTCAAGCGATCCTTCTTGCAATCAGTAAAAAATATCCTGTCTGGCCTGAATCCGTGTTACAGCAGCTCAAAGCGCTAAGCCTCAAAGAGGATCCCCTGATCCGCTCAACTGCTCAAACTTGGCTCCAGCAGATGCAGCTCTAAGCTTCAGGCGGCCCTCAGAGAGGGGGATGTGCTAAGTTCCTGAAGTTCCTGCTCTAAATCCCTGACTGTTCTGAGCAGACGGTCAATCTCATGAGCTGAAACCGCTTGCCGATCAACAGAAGCCGCCCACTGGCTGATTCGCTCTGTCCAGCGCTCAAGCCCCAAACAAAGAACCTTCAATTCCCCTTGAGCAGCAGTCGGTTTTACCAACTTGGTTTCCCGCTGTTTAAGCTCCTCGATCATAGGGCCAGTGATGACTTCTCCTGCTTCTAGCCTTGCCAAAACCTGATTCCTTATGACCTGAGAGGTCTCAGGCGCAGCCAAAGTATACAAAGCCTTTTTGCTCAAAGTTCTCACGGTGATAACTTTGTCACAAAAGGCATCCGCAGCCCGCATCATGCGATTGGCCGTTGCATAGCTCAGCTCAAACTCCTGGCGCAGCCACTGGCAAAACTGGCCATGGGGCAACATCTCTTTAGCCAATATCAGATCCAGTCCAATTGCAATGATTTCTTCCACTGTGTGTTGTATACGGCATTTAATTCGGCCTGCAATCTGAGTCAAGATCGCTTCAGCAGAATCGTCAAAAGCCTTGATTTCGGCCTCTGACTCTGTTTGTAAATCCGCAAGCAGCTTGACTGCATTCTGCGCCTGCTGACATTGCCAATCTGCATAACGACTCCGGCAAAAAACGATAAATGCATCCAGCTGATCTAAACCCTTTTCTGGCATATGCTGACGACGACAAAAGCTTCGATACAAATTGAGCCAGCGCAGATAATACGAATGCAGCTTAGCGGGTACATGAGCCTCAAGTAAGGTTTGACGATAATGTTCAAGTTCAAGAGCTGAAATCTGAGACATGTTCAAGCCTTATGCCACCAGCTTAAGTTGAGGTTGTTTGTGGATTTCAGGCATACTGGGCTCAAAATCAAGCGGACTTTGAGCTGTTTTGAGGGTCTGACTGCGCATGGTCTGAAGATACACCAGAGTCGTCCGAATATCTGAGTGCCCCATCAATTCCTGAATCGTAATGATGTCAAAATTTGCCTGCAGCAAATGTGTTGCAAAACTATGCCGAAAAGTATGAGCAGAAGCACGTTTGGGAATACGAACAGCTCGAACAGCTTCTGTAATCGCTTTTTGAACATGAGATTCATGGAGGTGATAACGTCGCAACTCTTGGGTTTCAGGCACACGGGTCAACATTTTAGCCGGAAAGAAAAACTGCCAGGCAAAGTCTTTCGCTGCATTTTTATACTTTTTATCGAGTGAATGAAAGAGAAAAACACCTGAATAAGCAGCTTGCAGATCTTGGTGATGAAGTTCAGCTACAGCCTCCATCCTTGCATTCAGTTCGGGGTAAAGAATTTTTGGCAGCGGCAGCGTGCGATCTTTTTT
>CAJYHH010000114.1 GCA_913773825.1 Candidatus Sericytochromatia bacterium
TGGTTAATCACCTGTTCTGAAAAATCCAGCTGTTGGCCAGAGTCAATCATGCCAAACCAGTTGCGAATTAAAGGCTCAAGCTGGGCAGGCTGTAAACGCTGGTAGCCACCCGTCACCGGATCAGCCGGAATACTGCGCTGGAGTTGCTGGACACGCTCAGCACCAGCGGGAGATAAACCCTGGCTTTGCAGTTTAGTCAGCAAAGCCCGTAGATCCTTGCTATCACTGGTGCCATCGCTGCGTAACTCAGCGATTAAGTCTTTGATTTCAGTTTGTAAGGCTTTTTTTTCATCACTGCGCAGGCGTTTATCGTCCCCGACTAAATCCTGGGCTTGTTTGAGCAGTTGCAAAGTCTGAAATTCATAGACAGCGCCCCAGGTTTTATCGCTGAGTTGACCTTTGGGGCCCAAATCGCGCTCAGGCAGCGCGAGCTTTAGCATGCTTTGCAGGGATTCTACAGCTTTTGCATCTGGTGGCCGGCGGCCGACTTGTTTAATAAAGTCTTGCACAGCCGGACGATTCATAATCTCAGCTGGATCCATACTCATGGCGGGGTTATAAAGCGTAATTGTCTGATTGGGAATATCGGTATGGGCAATACACATACAGCCGCTAAGGACCTGCATTAGATTTTCGCCTCTGGGCTCAGGCTGATCTTTGCGCTCAAAGCTCAAAGGCAGACCTGTTTCACTGACAGATAATCGCTGTAATAAAGGCCCTGGAAGGCGCTGGCCCATTTCCGTCATGCTGTTAAATACAGCCAGATAACTAGGGCCGTCCCACAGATCCTGATCCCCTTTAAAAGCGGGTTGTGGCAAAGAGCGTGAGCTAAAAAAATCTTCAACCAGACTTTTGGCGGTTTGAGTTAAGGCACTGCGGGCAGCGCTAAAGGCTTCTGGGCCCGCTGCTGCTGATGTAGGCAGGCTTTTAAGCCAGTTAGCCGCTTGATCTGCTGGGAGATGGCGCAGACTATTAGCCAGACTGCGGCCGTTTACAAAGCCTAGCTGACTGGCTAATTGATTAAGCTGTGATTTTTGCTGAGGATTAAGGCTGTCAAAGTTTTGAATTCCCTGTTGTAATAGCTGAGCGGGGCCACCGGCCTGAAAATTGAGGCTCGCTGGCGCATTTGCTGCAGTATTATAGGTGCCGGTTGTGGCTTGCTCACCCAAAGCAAGTGGGTTAGCTAGAGCTAAAATCTGTGTGTTTTCGGGTGTGCAGACAGAGGGCTGAAGCGGTGGCTGAACAGGTGTTTCACAAGCTTGACGCGTCCCCTGATTGGGGGACGGAAAAGCCAGGGGACCTGTGCCATACAGGGTGTTCATCTCGATAAAACCGCTCCAGGTGGGATTCAGAATTAAATATACCCGAATTTGACTTAAAAAAAACACATGTGCCCAGATGCCGCCCAGGTATTAAACTTACATGGCTGATCCGGGTTTTGGCTTTAGCTGTGATTTCTGTCTTTAAAGTGCCAACGCCATTCCCAGCAACTGACCTATGCGCGCTTCACCGCTGTGTTACAATTTCTTCATTCAGCAAAACCTACAGAACCAGGGGTAAAGTAACTGGCCGTGTTGTGGAAACGCATGCTCATCAACCTGTTGATTGGTCTAGTGGTCGGTGCACTGATTGCCTTGTGCAATGCTCAAAGTTCCATTTTTGAACGCCTGGAACTTGGGCTTTACAATACCCGTTTTGAAACCTTCCGTGGCTTACGTGCCCCATCTGAAGATGTGGTCGTACTGGCGATTGATGAAGCTTCATTGGGCGAAATGGAGACTTACCCCTGGCGTCGGGATGTTCACGCTACGATGATTGAGCGCCTGATGCAATTAGGCGTCAGAGCAATTGTCTATGACGTGATGTTTTTGACCGCATCTGACTTTCCTGAAGCAGATCGGATGCTGGCTTCAACCCTCAAAAAATATAAAAATAAAGTCGTCGTCGCCAGTAAACTCGACTATGGCGATACTTCTCAGACCAGTGGCTCTGGCGTTAGCAACCAAAGCGAAGTCAATGATAGCGCTTCTTATTCTCCACCCAATGAGCTTTTTAGCGACA
>CAJYHH010000115.1 GCA_913773825.1 Candidatus Sericytochromatia bacterium
CAGACACTTCAACTGACTTATGGCGCAGCCCCAACTGAAGCAACCAAAACCTATAATAACTACACAATTGCCCTGACAGAAGTGCGCCCGATCAGCAAAACCAGTACTCAGACCCTGAGTTTAAGTGATTACAGCCTTACACTCTTAGTCAATCCTCAATAAACGGATGAACTCAGAACCCATCATCCAGATTCGGTATCAGGCTCAGTGAAAAGCCTGATGCCGATTGATCTTGATTTAGCGGTTGCCTGGGGCGACATGGACGCCTATGGGCATGTTAACAACACGGTTTTTATTCGCTGGTGTGAAAGCGCCAGAATTGTATTTTTTGAGCAAATCGGGCTCGAAACTTGCCGCAAAAAAACAGGCCTTGGCGGGATTTTAGCTTCCATTCAATGTCGTTATCGCGCCCCTGTCATTTACCCGGATACGGTTAGCGTCTCGATAAACATTCAGAATCTAAGCGCAACTGATTTTGAGCTGAAATATCTGATCTGGAGTAAAACCCAGCTCAAAACAGTCGCTGAGGCCTCTGATCGAATTGTCGCCTATGATTATCGCAGTCTAAAAAAAGCCAGCTGGCCCGAGCAGATTTATAACAGTCTCAATCAGCTTCACTTTAAACAGCAAGGTCTAAAAGACTGATAACGCCACCACACTTCTTATTTTAGTTTGAAGATGTGTACCCAGAGGCCGGAATGACACGCTCATTTACTTTAAATAACGATGTGGCAGAGCTAGATCTTCAGCGATAACAAAAGTGGCAGAATATCTTCAGCCAGACCGTGCAGCGATAAGGTTATATGCGGCAGACGATTACCCACCATCGGCCAGGCCTGGGCGGTAACATGGGATAAGTTGCCTGCATGGGCAAACTTACGGTCTGGTTTGCTCAGCAATTGTTTGGTACACAATATATAGTCACCCAACTGGGGATGTTTAACCCTTTGCTGTTGATAATCTTTTTGACAGCGAAAATGAGGTTTAACAACTTTGCTTTGCGGTTCATGCCGGACCAAAGCTGAAAAATGCAAAGTGACCCCATGTTTAACAAAAGGCAGAGCCCGATGATAGCCTAAAATCAACTGAGGCTGCTCAGAAGGGTTACTTGGGGACCAGTTTAGATTAGCTGAGCGAAGTTCATAATCTGGATCAGTTAATTGCGCCAATTGCCCCGGCGGATAAAAGCGCTGAAACAAGGGCAAAATCCTGATATCAAGGTCATCCGCCAGGGCTGATGAACCAAGTATCAGACTCAGATTTAACAGCAGCAAAGCCCTGATTTTGTTCATCATCGCACCTGATAAGGCTGCAGATTTTGCAATAAATGAGGCAGATCTTTTAATCGACCAAAACTGCTTAAACTGACGTGGGGCATTTGATTGTTGCTTACAGGCCTAAGCGTCGCAAAGCCCAAACCCTGATGGGCTTGAGGCCCTGTTTGAAGAGGCTTG
>CAJYHH010000116.1 GCA_913773825.1 Candidatus Sericytochromatia bacterium
GATTTTGCGGCCACTGCGGCGTAATTCATCAATTAACTGATTACGTGCTAAGCGCCAGAACCAGGCTGCAAAAGGGGCTGTTGCGGAATACCGGCGCGTATTCCAAATTTTGACAAAGACCTCTTGAGCGAGTTCTTCTGAGGCTTCGCGATTGGCTAGTTGACGATAAAAATAGTTCACCAGAGCGTGTTTCCAGCGGTTCACTAACAGCCCAAAAGCATTCTGATCACGGTCAAGCACGCGCAGCATCAAAAGCTCATCGCTGAGTGCCTCGCTGCTGCTAGTGTGCTGGGTGTTCATGTTTGAAATCATATTTAGGCTGTCTAAAAGCTTCAACGATCAAAGATCCAAAAGGTTACAGTCTGAAGAAAAAACTTGGACGGACGGGAAGATTAATGAACTAGTGGATACAGGACGAGAGAAATTAATCATTCTTTTCTGTGTTTGTCCTCAGTCCATTAGTCCTTTGTCCTCTCCTCCATTAGTCCATTCCCGACTGCTCTGCTAGAATATGTCCTATGTTCAACCGTCTGTTTTTATTTTGGCTGTCTGTCTGGATGATGTGTCTGTTGGCTGTGCCGGCTCTTTCTGCGAGTTATGCAGCTGATATGGTGCTGCCTGAGATTCAGAAAACCCGTCTGACCAATGGGCTTGAAGTATTGGTTGTGCCAGATTCTAAAGCGCGTCAGATTCACGCCAGCTTGCTGATTAAAGCGGGTGATGCCCAAGAGCCTTTTCCAGAAACCGCTCATCTGCTTGAACACTTGTTGTTTAAAGGCACAGATCGTTTAGGTACACGTGACGCGGCCAAAGAAGCCGTGTTGCTTAAAGACTGGGAACAACTTTGGGAACAGTACCGGGCTGCGCCAGCTGAGCAGCGGCCTGATCTGGTGGCCAGATTAGATGCTCTTGAAACTCCGTTGACAGAGGCGATGGTGCCCCAAGAACTGGATCGGATTCTGAGTTCGCTGGGGGTTGAACATAACGCGTTTACAGGCTCAAGTTATACCCGCTTTGAGGGGCTTTTGCCGCCTTCGCGGCTGGAAGCGTGGCTCAGACTCGAAAGTGAGCGCCTGCGCGCTCCAGCTTTGCGCAATTATCGTCAGGAGCTTCAGGTTGTCTATAACGAAAAAACCGAAAATCTGAGTGAACCCCATCAGCTGGTCCATTACGCTTTGCTTGAGCGACTGTATCCTGGTCAGGCCTTGGGCCAGTATCGTCAGGCCCTGACACGTCCTAATATCTTGCCTTCTTTAACAGCGTTGCGTGAGTTTTTTGACCGTTGGTATGTGCCAGGCAATATGGCCTTAATTTTGCAGGGGCCTGTGCAATTAAATGAGATTAGACCTTTACTGGATCAGACTTTAGCGCGTTGGCCAGCCCGGCCTTTACCGGATGCATTTGCTGAGCCCGAAGCCTTAAAAAAAACCGCTTATCTTGAAGTCGAAGCTCCAGGTGCGCCAGAGGTCCATCTGGCTTGGCGTGTGCCGTTTAAAACGGCCCGTGATCAGGTCCGGGTCATGATGATGCAGGAATTACTCGACAGCCAGATGGGTTTGCTGAATTATCTGCCGCCAGAGAGCAGTATCAACACCGCCTGGACCAGTATTGAGCCCAAGGGCCAGGAACTGGTATTTGGCGCTCAGGCTGAGGCTTTAAGTGCTCAAGGTCTGACAGCATCTGAAAAAGAACTGAGAATGTTTTTGAATAAAGCGGCTAACCAGCCACCCGAAGCCGAAGTGCTGCAGGCGATTCGTCGTAATTTAGGGATCTGGCTGCAAAGTCAGCTTGAAAGCCCAGAAGATCGCATTGAGCTGATTAAAGAAGCGCTGGTTCATGGCCAGAGCCCTGATACCTGGCTGCGTGAAATGGCTGACAGCCTCAAGACGCTGACGGCTGAAGAAATTCAAGAACCCTTTAGACAGATGCTCAAACAGCCGGGGGTGGTGCTGTATCACCAGCCGGGTGAAGCCGAGCCGATTGCGCCTTTGCCTGATCCGCCCCCCTTGCAGACCTTTGAACCCGGTACCTGGAGCCCTTTTGGGCAGTCTCTGCTAAAAAATATCGGTGAGCCGGCTCC
>CAJYHH010000117.1 GCA_913773825.1 Candidatus Sericytochromatia bacterium
TGGTCAATGTATCGGCCCCGCAAAGGCCAGCCGCCGATGCCATTCCCGCTAGAGCAATTACTTGAATTGCTTAAAGAACCCTTGCCGGCAAGTTTGCGTGAGCAGCTTGAGCGCGGTGAGCTCGTGCTTAAAGAAAAAACACCCGAAGCGCTTAAACAACAGCTGACGCGATATCTGACTGCCGAAAGCCCCATCTGGCCTTTGATTCGCAAGGTCAGTATCACAGGCCCATTTGATGCCCTAAAAGATGGGCTTGAGCTGGTTGATTTGCCGGGTCTTAACGATCCCAATCCGGTACGTGAGCAAATTGCGCGGGATTATTTGCGTAAATCAGAATTTATCTGGCTGATTTTTGGCACAGGCAGAGGCTTAACCCGTGAAGTGGTGGACTTAATGAAAGACCAGAGCTTTTTAAACCAGATTGTCTTAGATGGCAAAGTCTCAGCCTTAGCCTTTATTGGCACACGAGCGGATGATTTTGTACCTGAGTTAGAAAGAAGAGCTTTGGGTTTACCAGAAACAGCAGATCTTGAGCAGATTCGTCAGTTGCGTGAAGACATGATCCGCCAACAGGTCCAGCAGCAGCTAAGCGAACTCACACTCTGGTTTGGCAATCGTTATAAAGTCTCTGCTCAGTCAACTGAAATTCTGACCCTGATTGCGCGTACTCTTCAGCAGTCTCCTGTCTTTTTAACCTCTGCACTGAGTCATCTGGCTCATCTGGGTTGGTTTCCTGAATCTAATACACTCTTTGATCAAACTCATCAAAGTGGGATTGCGTTATTGCAAAATTATATGCAGGAAATTGTCGCAGAACACGGTGTAAAAGCGCGTAAAAAGCTGATTCGCAGCCAGTGTCAGCAAATGAATCAAGAGATTAGGCGTTTGCTTGAAACTCTTCGTCATCGTCAAGCTTTACGTGAACTCGATACTACTCAGCAAACCAGCCTCCATCTTAGCCAGCTTCAGCAAGAGCAGTTAAAAGCCTTAAATGAGATTAATCTTGAGCTGATAGAAAATCTGCGTTTAAAACAGATTCAGTTTGAAAAACAATGGCTCTATGCTTTTAATGATTTACAACATCGTCTTGAGCCTCTGACAGAGCGCTGGTATGAGCTAAACTGGCAGCATTTGCAGCGGGCTGTTAAAGAAAAAGGCCGCTATAGCAGTCCTAGAACAGGGGTGAGTGTTGATTTAGTTCGGGATGTTTTAGACTTCTTTGAAGCTGAAGTTGCTCTTGACTGGTATGATTTTTTTCAGCACCGTCTGCTTAAAGAAACAGACCACGCTCAG
>CAJYHH010000118.1 GCA_913773825.1 Candidatus Sericytochromatia bacterium
CACCTTCTTCATCAGGCATATCCAGGCTGACAATACTCAGATCAAAAGGGGCATTTTTAAAACGACGGGTAGCCTGATAAAGGCTAGTCTCAAGGATCGTTTCGCTGCCTTGAAGCATTTTTTTGAGATGGCGCGTGTGTTCTTCATCTTCGTCAAACACCAGAACACGGATCGGTGCCTGTGACATATCTGTCTCCTATGACTGGCTTTTCCCCACAAACGCCTTCACCAAAGCAAATCAGTAAATCAGTTATTATTCAGTCAGTTTTCAGTCAGTTTTTTGCAGATGTAGCAGCCAGTAATCACGACAGAAGGGAAACAAAAAATCTAGGCGTAAGCACTATCATGACATGTTTGCTTTGTCCCTGTAAAGCACGAGAGACAAGCATTACAAGCCCATCTTAACGTGATAGAAACACTCACGTATAGCTTTTTTCAAGGCTTTTTACCAGTCTTTTTACACTTCACGCCAATCAGGTCTGTGGTTAGTTCAGTAGATACTCTACAAACATCATGACTTCAGTATCGAAACAAAACAAAAGGCCCTCACCGAAGTGAGAGCCTGAAGTTTTAAAAGTAAAAGTCGAATTAAGCCAGATCGGGGAAAGCTGCAGCCACAACAGGATGAGCAATCTTACCGCGTTTGATATTAATGCCCTGACGCAGAGGCTCGTTATTTTCCCAGGCAGCTTCACCTTTGTCAGCCAGCAGCAGGGCATAAGGCAGGGTGACGTTTGTCAGGGCATAAGTCGAAGTGCGGGGAACCGCACCCGGCATATTAGTCACACCATAATGGATCACGCCATGTTTGGTGTAGACGGGGTTGCTGTGGCTGGTAGGCAGAATCGTTTCGATACAGCCGCCCTGGTCAATCGAGATATCGACAATCACAGAGCCCTCTTTCATGGTTTTGACCATTTCTTCAGTCACCAGGGTGGGCGCTTTAGCACCCGGAATCAAAACCGCACCAACCAGCAAATCAGCGTATTTGACACTGCGGGCAATTGAGCCAATGTCAGACGCAACGGTTTCAAAACGGCCGGTCAGAATATCGTCAAGATAACGCAAACGCTCGATATTGCGATCAATAATCGTAACAAAAGCGCCCATGCCAAGTGCCACTTTAGCAGCCTGGGTACCGGTGACGCCGCCACCAATAATCACAACATTGGCAGAAGGAACGCCAGAGACGCCGCCCATCAGAACGCCACGGCCGCCGTTGCGCTTTTCCAGATACTGAGCGCCAACTTGAACAGACATACGGCCTGCAATTTCGCTCATAGGCGTCAGCAGCGGCAGCGAACCATTTGGCATTTGAATCGTTTCGTAAGCAATCGCAGTACAGCCACTTTTCATGACGTTAGCGGTCAGATCATGATCAGCTGCCAGATGCAGATAAGTAAACAACAGCTGGTTTTCACGCAGCTTTTCACATTCAACTGCCTGAGGTTCTTTAACTTTCATAATCATGTCTGCCTGAGCAAACACATCATCAGCGGTCTCAACAATTTTGGCGCCAGCTTCAATGTACTCTTCATCTGTAAAAGTACTGCCAACACCGGCATTATGTTGAATCAGCACTTCGTGGCCATGTGCAACAAAGGCCTGAACACCGGTTGGGGTAATCGCAACGCGGTATTCGTTATCTTTAATTTCCTTAGGTACTCCGACTTTCATTGACACCTCCATAATAGCCGTCAGCCACACGCATGACGGAAAAAGAAAAATCTCATCATCAAGTTATCTTAAGCCCGGTTCTCAAGCAAGATCGCAGCGGGCGAGTTTACTAGCCTAAAACAGACTAATTTAGTTTTAAGCCCCACTCTTGCAGAGAAGAGAGAAAATCATAACGCGTCATATCGTAATGAATTGGCGTTACCGAGACATAACCCTGACGCACAGCTAAAACATCACTGTCTGAAGCTTCTTCGCGATTTTCAATCACACCGGTTTGCCAATAATAAACTTTACCGCGCAGATCTTCGCGTTTTTCAAAGATGTCGCGATAACGGTGCAGACCCAGCTTGGTTACTTTAACACCAGCCAGACTGTCGTATTCAATTGCCGGCACGTTGACATTAAGAATCATATGGCGCGGAAAAGTAGCAAAGTTAGTCTGTTTAACCAGCTGACCAATAAATCGGGCGGCTGTCTCATAATGCAAATCATCAAAACTATCAAGTGACACCGCAATGGCGGGAATGGCGCGAATGGCCCCTTCAACAGCAGCAGAGACCGTACCAGAATAAATCACATCAGTGCCCAGATTAGGGCCGCGATTAATCCCCGAAATCACCACATCAATGGTGCTAATATCCAGCAGCATATTCATCGAAAGCTTGGCAGAATCGCAAGGTGTACCGTTGATTTTCCAGGCTTTGGCTACTTGAGGACTATAAAGTTCAGGGACTTCTTCAGCCCGCAGGGGTTTATGCAGAGTCAAACAATGACCCGTTGTGCTGCGTTCCCGGTCAGGTGCACCGACAAAAATCTCATAGCCGAGTTCGGCTAGATGATTTGCCAGGCAGCGAATGCCAGGGGCATGATAACCGTCATCATTAGACAATAAAATACGAAGGGGTTTAGCGGTCATTCTTCTGCTCATTTGCCGGGATAATGTCTCCCGGATACTTGTTAATCAGGGCCGGGTTCATGAGCTGCGCCATATCAAGTCCGGTTGTATAGCTAGTTGGGCCCTGGGTTTTGATCTGGGTCTGAATGGGAACCATTTTAGTCGTTAACTGATCACCTTTGATTTCAACAAGCACCACATGGTAAATACTCTGCCCGTAGTTCTTGTCTTTATCCATCGGTGCACCACCGCCACCGCTGACGATATAATTAACGCCATTGACCTCGCGCTGATCATAAAGATGAATATGCCCTAAAAAGACATGATCAACTTGATATTTCTGGTTAAGTGCCAGAAAGCGCTGACTAACTTCTGGGCTTGGCGAGAGCTTATGAGCCCAGACGCCATGGCGCGGCGGGGTATGTGAAAACAATACTTTTTTAAGCGGGGTCTGAAGCTGTTTTTCCAGCCAGGTGAACTGCCGGTCAGTGACGGTAAAGTTGGCTGTGTCTAGAGCAATAAAACGCGTATTGCCATAGTCAAAACTGTAATCGTCTAGACCGGTTTCAGGATGAGGAGGCGTGTAATTAGATTCATAATAGCTGCGTCCAAACAACACATCATGATTGCCAACAACCGTTAAATAAGGATTCTGAGCTTTAGCTGTAAGGCGCTCAAAATCACGCCAATGGGGAGACAAATTGTCGAAAGTAAAGTCTCCTAGATTGACTGAAAAGTCAGGCTTTAACTGGTTAATCTGCTCAATGACTTTGGCATAGACCTTATCGCCACCCGTCGAAAAAGGTGATGAATTGCGATTATCGCCTAAAACCACAAAGCGAATAGTGCCATTATAGGGTTTTTGGCGGATGCGCTCTAAATTTGACGCAGTGTTACCAAAAACAGGCCTTTTTTTGTTAGCAGTGGAGCCAAAAGTAGGCATTGGTGCTAAACCACGATTAGGAACTTGTGAGCTCGTGCTGCGATAACAAGCTGTCAGAGCCAGACTCGACCATAAGATCAGACAAGAGAGGCGAGTTAATCTGGTCATGCACATTCACTCCTCAAGCATTGTGATTTACCGTCTTAAAGCCTACTAGCGAATTATAAACAGGACCTTAGCAGAAAATCCTGTTCTAAAGAGCCAGAGTATCGAAAATATTGGCGTTGAGCCAGACACAAAGAACCGCAACCACAGCAACAAGATAATTCCAGCTGAGGGCTAATCTAGACTGTTGCGAGCCCTGTCTTAACCAATAATCAACGTATAGATTACCCAAATATAATATCATAGCCATAAACAGAAACCAATCATAGAGATTGATAAAAGGGTAAAATTCGCCCTCTTTAGGAATAGCCGCTAAAAAAGGGTAAAGCCAGAAATAATGTAAGCCAAGTGCACACACAGCGCCTGGGATCCAGAGCAGATGAAAACACTTCTTTAAATCCGCTAAGGGTTGTTGTCGACCAGCTAAAAGTGCTGGAAAATAAGCCAGTCCAACGGCCATAGGCCAGATCATTAATGTCGCAAACAAAAGCTTGTCCGAACGCGAAAAAGACGGCAAATAAAAGCTCAATCCTAAAACGGCACAGCCTAAAACTGAGACAATCAAGCGCCCAAAGAAGTCTTTAAACAGCTTGGCCCCCTGCAGCAAACACAGCAGAGCAGAGCTGATTAAATAAATTCCAGCGGTGATCAAGCCCTGATTAACAAAAGGGTTTTCATAAGGCAGCAGCCATTTTTCAGCACCTGCTGCGACGACTCCGACACAGGCACTTACTGCGGCAAAAGCGCTAAAATAGCGCGTCAAAGGCAGCCACTTTTGCCAATGTAAAGACACAAAAGCGCTCATCAGACTCAGCGCAAGAAAAGCCAGACTAAGCCTTAAGGTTCCTGTCATCAGAGAGTTAAGTTGGGCTAGGACGAAGTAGATCGGCGTTTCGGACATTGTCGATCCTCGTGATTAAAATCCCCGCTTTGCTGCCAGGCCACCGCCCGACACCCCCGACAAACACTTTTGAGCTCACAGTCTGCACATTCGCCAAGCAGAGTTTCTTCCAGCTGGCGAAAACGCGTCAGATGTTCTGATTGGCGCCAGATCTTCATAAAATCATCATCGGGAACCTCATCATACATCGGAACATGACTACAAGGCGAGATCCGGCCATCAACCTGAATACTCAACATGCGGCGCCCAGCACTGCAACCGCCGAGCCCAGCTTCAAGCAGACGTTGAGGATGATCAGCACGGCTAAAACCCTTTTGAGCTTTAGCGCGTAAAAACGTCAAAGAAGTATCGGTCTGGAGTAAAAACCGTCCACGCCGCTGCCAGCTCTGCAAGATCAGCTGTAAGCGTTGATTGTCTGCTGCATCAGGTAAATGCTGATCCAGCCAATCTGGCTCTTCGGGACTGGGTTTGGGCCTCAAAATATTAACTGAATAAGCACCCTGGGCCTGTGCCAGTTGCAAAACGGAATCAAGTTGATCAAGGTTCTGACGTGTGACTAAGACATTTAGTC
>CAJYHH010000119.1 GCA_913773825.1 Candidatus Sericytochromatia bacterium
AGCCATTTCCAACGCTTCGCGATTTTTATAAGAAGCTGTGTAAAAAATCACGGTACTCTCAGCAAGCTGCTGATCATGACGCAGTTCTTTGACAAATTGATAGCCGTCCATATTTGGCATCAAAATATCTGTAATGATCAGGTCCGGCATCGCTCCACGAGCAACCACTAAAGCTTCTGCGCCTTCACCGGCTTCTAGCACCTCGTGTCCCTGATACTGCAACAAAGTCCGGAGCAGCTCACGATTCAAGGGGCGATCATCCACCACAAGAATTTTAGCCATCTTATCCTCCCGGAGTCGCCGAGCGAAGGGCCGGCGGCAAAAAAGTATCTAATTGACCCATAAAGCTTTCAGGCTCGATCGGCTTGGTAATATAGCCATCAAACCCTGCACGCAAAACCTGCTCGCGATCACCAAGCATAGCCAAAGCTGTCACCGCAATTACCGGCAAGCTACGCCAGCGCTTATCATGCCGCACGGCCTCAAGTACACCGTAACCGTCAATAACAGGCATTTGAATATCAACAAGCAATAAATCAACAGGCTCTTGCCCAAGTAAATCAAGACAGGCCTGACCATTATCAGCAGCAAATACACGATGGCCAAAAGCAGTTAGCAAATACACCATCAACTCTTGATTCTGAGCATTGTCTTCTGCAAGCAAAATCCGCGCAGGCATTTTCGATCAGGCTCCAAACTCAATGCTGAATTTACTGCCCACACCTGACTGGCTCTCGCAAAAAATCTCACCACCGAGCAATTGAGCAAGCTTTTGGCTTAGGTGAAGGCCTAGACCTGTACCTTCAATCTGAGCGGTGTCTTTACCCCCAGCACGCTCAAAAGCTTGAAAAACTTTAGTTTGAGCATCAGGAGCAATCCCAATACCAGTATCTGTGATGCTGATTTGCAACCAACCTTTGGGTGAGTATCCAGCCCATAGACTGACACGCCCAACAGGCGTAAATTTCAGCGCATTATTCACCAGATTAAGCAAAATTTGTTTTAATGCACGGCGATCTGTATGCAGTATCAGCGGCTCATCGGGTAATTCCAGCTCAAAATTAAGCGCTTTTTCTTTAGCTGTTGGTTGCATCGTTGTAAAGATTTCCTGCAGCAGCTCCTGCAAACTGACAGCTTCAAAATCCAGCTCAACTTTGCCGGATTCAATTTTAGCCAAATCAAGCAGATCATTAATAATCGCAAGCAAATGCCGGGCACTATTGCGAATAGTTTTAAGCTGACGATCCTGATCATCTGTTAGAGGACCAGGCAGCTTCATAAGCAAAGTACCTGTAAAGCCAATAATCGCGTTAAGCGGTGTGCGCAATTCATGACTCATACTGGCCAAAAAACGATCTTTAGCCTGGCTAGCCTGTTCAAGTTCGATATTTTTTTCTTGAAGAGCCAATTCAAAGCGTTTACGTTCGGTGATATCTCGAATAGAACTGCTGATTAAAATACCGTCAGAAGTTTCAAGCGGGCTGAGACTAATTTCAACTGGAAATTCACTGCCATCTTTGCGTAAACCAAACAAAGCTCGGCCTTCACCCATTGGTTTAAGACGTGGCTGACGGTTAAAGCCGTCTCGATGGCTGGGATGCTTTTGCCGAAAACGCACCGGAATCAGAATCTCAACAAATTGCCCAAGCAACTCTTCACGTGGGTAGCCAAATAGTTTTTCAGTTTGGGAATTGACTAAGACAATTTGGCCAGATTGATCAGCAATCACCATTGCATCTGGAGCTGATTCTAATAAACCTCTGAATAAACTATCAACATTTTTACTTTTTTCGTCTAAATCGGTTTTTGCCATAGCAAATACCCCTGGTTCTCATACCTCTGGACGCCAGAAAGCGCAAATGACAGTCCTTCGCCCAAATGTGACTCTTTACAGAAATAGTTTAGCCCTCAGATAAAAAGCTGTCCATTACGAAAATTCATTTTTTTGGTTTTTTAAAGAAATTTTAAGGCAAAAACGATTATTTTGTCAGACAAATTGAAAATAGTTAAGCATAACAAAGACTCAAAACAAACATGAAAAAAGGCCCTCTTGAGGAGGGCCTGGGGATGGGGAAAATTAAACTAAGTAATTAGTTCTTTTTAGTGGCAGCAGCTGCGTTGTTGACGGCAGCAGCTTTAACTGAGGCAGAAGCTAAAGCCTGATCCTTAGCGATTTCTTTGTTGAGAAGATCACGGCGGGATTTGAGTTCGTCGATGTGACGCTCGAGTTCGTCGATACGGTCATCAAGATTGTCTTTTTCAACTTTTTTGATGCCGAGGGTGGAGCCCAGCTGCTGCATGCTGGAAACGACCTGTTCCCAACGCTCAGTGAATTCTTTTTCACGGCTTTCGAGGTTGGTGCGAACTTCAGAAACAAATTTCTTGGCTTCGCTGTCGTGGATGGTGCCTTTCTTGACGAATTCGTCGGCTACTTCCTGCACTTTATCAGCGCTCATCGAAATGAATTCGGCGGTCAGAAGAGAGGCTTTTTTGAGGATATCCATGGTCATAGTTAAAACTCCTTTAACTTTCAGATTACGTTGGCTTTAATCTGTTGTTCTTGATTTTAGTTTATAACACACCGCGTAAAATTGCAAGCATCGATCACAAGTTTTTTGACACAGCGCATAAAAATATTTTTATAGGGAGAGAAAGGCTGTGTGGAGGCTTTGGCCTCTGAAGGCTGTGAAAGCCGTGGGCTGTGGGCCTTGTGGGATCAAAGCAAAGAGACAGGGGTGAATGTATTTATCCGCGCCAAGAAAAAAGCTCCCGTTTGGGAGGCTTTGATCTTTAGTTATTCTTAGTTCACGGCCCAGAGCCTACACAGCCCAGAGCCCACAGCGCGGGCTTTGCCCGCTCCAGCCTGCTCTAGCCCATAAAGCCTTTCATCACAGCGCTAAACTGTTCAGCACTGGGACGCAGGGTATCTGCACCTAAACCGTACAGACCTTCTTCAGGCAGGTTCAGGAGCTGGTCAAAGCTGGGTTTGTTGGGGTTGATATACAGCAGACCCGTCAGCAGTTGATGGTTCTGGCGCGCTTCGTGTGAGAGGCGCAGCGCTTCCTGCAGGTTAGTCGGGTCATAGTCTTTTTCGAGCTTTTTGAGGGCGACATAAGCACCGTCATGCAGCTGAACGTTTTTGACATCACCGGCTTCATAGTCCACTTCGATTTCTTCAAAGTGAGGAATATAGTCAATTTCCTGCAGCGGCTGATCGTTTTCTTTGACGTAGTCATAGCTCTTGGTTGAACCTTCATGGTCATTAAAGGTCACGCAGGGGCTGATAACGTCCAGAATCGCTGTGCCTTTATGCGACAGAGCGGCCTGAATCAAAGGAACCAACTGCTTTTTATCACCTGAAAACGAGCGAGCTACAAAACTACAGCCCAGTTCTAAAGCCAGACCGCAGAGATCAATCGGCTCAAAGGGGTTCTCAGCACCCTTTTTCAGCTTGCTGCCAAGGTCAGCAGTGGCTGAAAACTGGCCTTTGGTCAGGCCATAAACGCCATTGTTTTCAACGATATAAACCAGATCCAGATTGCGGCGGATCAGGTGTACAAACTGACCAATGCCGATGCTGGCGGTGTCACCATCACCACTGACAGCTAAACCTGTCAGCTTATGATTGGCGACCATCGCACCGGTTGCAACTGAAGGCATACGGCCATGACAGGCGTTAAAAGCATGGGCTTTGCTAATAAAATAAGCGGGCGTTTTGCTTGAGCAGCCAATGCCGCTAAATTTACCCATCATAAAGGGATCCACGCCGACTTCATAACAGGCCTGAATCACATGGCCTGAAATCGCGTTATGACCACAACCGGGACAGAGGGTGGTCGGAGCGCCACCGTAGTCGGCTTTACTCAGACCGATAACATTGACTTTGGGATTAACCGCTGGCTTAGGCATGGACGGGCTCCTTAACTGATTCTTGGGCCAGAATGGCCTGGGTAATACCGAGAGCATCAATAAACGTACCGTCATAGTGCAGCACCGAACGCAGGCGCGGAGCCAACTGCGGGAATTCAGCACTCAGCAGACGCGTCATCTGACCATCACGGTTTTGCTCCACGACATAAACATGTTGATGAGCAGCAATAAACTCTTCGACCATTTTATGAAAGGGCAAGGCCCGCAGACGCAGATAATCAGGCTCAAACCCTTTGTCTTTGAGCATGTCCAGGGCTTCTTCCATGGCAGCATCCGTTGAGCCAAAGGCAATCACACCAAAGTGAGAATCACCATTGCCAGCGTTTAACACTGGAGCGGGAACAAGGGCTTTAGCGGTTTCAAACTTCGCTGCAATGCGGTCAATGCCGTATTTCCAGTCAGCGGGTTTTTCAGTATAGCGAGCTTTTGTATCATGGCCGCTACCACGCGTAAAGTAAGGCGCTTTGTCGTTACGGGTGCCAGGCAGGGTGCGGTAAGGAATCCCGTCACCGTCCACGTCCATATAACGGCCATACTCTTCGACTTTTTCGAGTGCTTCAGCATCCAGTACTTTGCCGCGCTTATAATCCCCTTCAGGGTAATCAAAGGGTTCACTCATCCAGGTGTTCATACCGATGTCTAAGTCACTTAAAACAAAGATCGGCGTCTGGAGCTGTTCTGCCAGGTCAAAAGACTGCTGACCCATTTCATAACATTCTGTGACTGAACCCGGCAGCAGAATAATGTGCTGGGTATCGCCATGTGACAGACCATACGTAAAGGTCAGGTCACCCTGAGAAGTCCGGGTCGGCAGGCCGGTACTGGGGCCCATGCGCTGAATGTCAAAGATAACTGCTGGAATCTCAGTGTAGTAGCCATAACCAGCCAACTCCGCCATCAGCGAGATGCCAGGGCCAGACGTGGCGGTCATGGCACGGGCACCAGCCCAGCCAGCGCCTAAGATCATGCCGATTGCGGCAATTTCGTCTTCGGCCTGAATCACCGCAAATTTAGCCGGTCCATCCGGGCTGGTGCGAAAGCGATTAAAATAGCCAATCAGGCTTTCGCAGACTGAGCTGGAAGGCGTAATCGGATACCAGGACAAAAAAGTACAGCCCCCCATTAAGCAGCCTAAAGCAGCAGCCGTATTGCCTTCAATCAGGATTTTGCCTTCCGTTGAGCCCGGAATCGCTTCGAGGGTAAAGGGATCGCGTTTTTCAAGATTTTCTGCCGCCCATTCACGGCCAACCTGAATCGCGCCGTAGTTGAGGTCAACCACGCTGGCTTTGTTACCAAACTGTTTACGCACAGCCTGCTGAATCGCGGCATCTTCAACATTAAGCAAATGCGCCAACACGCCAACGTAGAGCATGTTGATGACTTTTTTCTTGAGTTTGACGTTATC
>CAJYHH010000120.1 GCA_913773825.1 Candidatus Sericytochromatia bacterium
ATGTCAACGGTGGCGCCATTGCTCTGGGTCATCCCCTAGGAGCCTCTGGTGCTCGTCTGGTGCTGACTCAGCTTCATGAACTCAGACGCCGGAATGGCAGCCTCGGTATGGCCTCGCTCTGCGTAGGCGGTGGCCAGGGCTCGGCCTTTATCCTGGAGCGGAAATAGAAAGGGAGCAAGATCATGGCTGAAATTGAAAACGCTGAGAACCTCAACGTCCAAAGTGGCGAAAGCGGTGAAGAAAACAAAAAAAAGCGGGTCGTGTCAGTTAAAAAGCCCAAATCTGAAACTGAACAGACCACGGCTGAAACCAGCCCAGCAGAACTTGCAGAAGTTGTGGTTGTCGACATCGTCGTTGACTCAGAACCCGCAGCTGCTGAAGCAAACACCGATGCACCTGAAGCCATTGGCAGCTCTGAACCGGCTGTGACCGTAGAAGAAGCCAAAGCCGCCCAGGATGCTTTAATTGCTGAAGTTCAGGCTGCTCAAGCGTCTGAACCGGCTCAGCCGATTGGCGATCAGTCTAAAAGCGCTTACGTCAAGCTCGAAACCACTGGCGCTGTCGCCACAGCCTGGATTGACCAGCCTGGTAAAAAAGTCAATCTGCTCTCGCCTAAAATGCTGGGTGAGCTTGAGCGTACCCTTGATGAAGTCAATGCTCACCCTGAAATTAAAGTGTTGATTTTTGCCAGCGCAAAATCAGACAACTTTATTGCCGGTGCGGATCTGACTTCTGTTGTCGCCAACGGCTTTAACCTCAAAGCAGCTACTGATTTTGGCCATCGCGGCCGCAATCTGATGCAGCGCGTAGCAGAACTCAACGTCACCACCATTGCCGCAATTCACGGCAGCTGCCTCGGCGGCGGTCTGGAGCTCGCACTGGCCTGTGATTATCGCCTGGCCAGCAATGATAATAAAACCAAAATTGGCCTGCCTGAAGTTCAGCTTGGGATTTTACCGGCCTGGGGCGGCGTTTCGCGCCTGCCGCGTATGATTGCCCTGCCTGACGCGCTGGATATGATGCTCACCGGCAAACAACTGCGTGCCCGTAAAGCTAAATCTATCGGCCTGGTGCATATGACCCCGCCGCCGGAACTGCTGATGGAAACCGCCCATAAACTGGCTCAGGACATCCTGGCTGGCAACAGCAGCTATGCTGACAAAAAGAAAAAATCCAGCCTGATGGATAAAGCGCTTAACAATGCACCCATGGGTCAAAATCTGGTGTTTAAACAGGCGCGTAAAAACGTCATGGATAAAACCAAAGGTTTTTATCCTTCACCGCTTAAAATTCTGGAAACGGTTCAGAACAGTCTGCACCTGCCCTTAAACGAAGCCTTTAAGCTTGAAGCTGACGGCTTTGAAAACCTGCTGCAGCGCAGCGAAACCGGCTCAACCATGAACCTGTTCTTTATTAACCAGGAACTTGGCCGCGTAGCAGACGTTGAAAACGTTACGCCGCGCAAAGTCAAAATGATGGGTGTACTGGGTGCAGGTTATATGGGCGCTGGGATTGCCCAGGCCAGTAACTCACGCAATATTGACGTGCGCTTAAAAGACGTGAACGCTCAGGCTCTGCTAAACGGCATGAAAACCATTAACCAGGCTTACAGCAAACTGGTCAGCCGCAAACGTCTTAAAGCCAAAGAAGCCGCAGACAAAATGCGCAGAATCACCACCACCACTGATTACAGTGGCTTTAGCCGCGCGGATATTGTCATTGAAGCGGTTGTTGAAAAGATGGAAGTTAAAAAAGCCGTCTTTAATGAGCTGGAATCCCATATTGGCCCCCACACCATTTTGGCAACCAATACTTCTGCGCTTTCAATTAATGCAATGGCAGCGGCAACGGCACGCCCCGATCGCTTTATTGGCCTGCATTTCTTTGGTCCTGTCCAGAAAATGCCCTTGGTTGAAGTGATCTTAGGCGAGCAGACTTCTAAAGAAACACTCGCAACTGCCCTGGGCTATGTGCGCCAGATTGGCAAAACACCGGTTGTGATCCGCAAAGACAAACCGGGCTTTGTGGTCAACCGGGTGCTGATGCATTACGGCAACGAAGCGGGTCTGCTGCTTGAAGAAGGCGCGGACATGACCACCATTGACCGCCTGATGACTGACTTCGGCATGCCGATGGGCATCTTTGAAGTCATTGACCTAGCGGGCGTTGATGTGGCTTATCACACAGCCAATTCAGTTGATGGCCTGTTTAAAGATCGCCCTGGGTATAAGCGTTCACGCGTACTTGAGCGGATGTTTAACGAACAGCGTCTGGGCCAGAAAAACGGCCGTGGCTTTTACATCTATGCTGGTAAAGAGCAGATCCCCGATCATCGCTTTGTACAGGATATCGTAAGCCAGCTGGGCGGCGAAAAACGCGAGATCTCAGCTGAAGAAATTCGCGATCGCTTAGTTTTAAGTCTGTTAAACGAATCAGCGCTGTGCCTGCAGGAAGGCCTGGTTGAAAAGCCGGGTGAAATTGATATGGCCATGCTGATGGGCACAGGCTTCCCGCCGTTTAGAGGGGGCCCTCTGCGTTTAATCGACCAGCAGGGTATTCAGTTTATTGTCAATCAGCTGGAATACTACGCTGAAACTCGCGGAGCGCGCTTTGCGCCCTGCGATCTGCTAAAAGAAATGGCAGCCAGCGGCAAGAAGTTTTATCCGCTGATTTAATCCGCTGATTTAAAAAGTGCTGGGTTCTGGGTGGTGGGGTTGAGATCGAAACACTGTTTTCTTCTTAAAACTCACCACCCACTACTCACCACCCACCACCTGTGCATTGAAGCGCAACTAGAAATGAGTCTCTTGTGATCCAAACGGGCCAACTGCTGGAGTTTTTAAATAAAAATCAAGTGATGGTCGGCGTCTGCCAGCAGGTTAACGCAGGCCATGTTCGGCTGCTGACCGAACAAAATAAAGAAATGAATCTGGTTGAGCGCAAGGTTTTACACGTGCTTGACCGCAAACTGCCACCTAATGCCAGCCGACTTGAAAAAGTTGATGCCATGAAAGACTGGTCAGCTCGCTGCGCCAAATCAGGCCCCGAAGTCGATATTCAGACCCTATGGGAAGTCTTAGAAGGCGAGCAGGAAGTTCAGAGCATTCGCGATCTGGCTGAAATGTGCTTTAGCACAGCTGGGGATGCAGAACGTTCAGCCTTACTCAGAGCCTTAGTTGAAGACCGGGTCTATTTTGACCGCAAAGGTGATGAAGGCTTTGTGCCGCGTTCAAGTGATAAAGTTCAGCTTGTCCAAGAGCAGCAAGCCCGTGAAAGCAAACGCCTGTTAGCTCGTCAATCAACCCTGCGCTGGGTTCGCCAGAATCTGGTTGAGAATACCCCAACCCCTTTGCCTCCAGAAGCTGAGAGCTTTTTAACACCTCTGTCTGAAGTTGCAATTCGTCAACAGCAGTCCAGCCATTATCCGGCGATGTCCCAGCTCTTACAAGAAGCAGGCGCCAGTGGCCGGACAGAAGAACTCAGCCTGCAATTATTAATTCGCTCGGGTGTCTGGGACGAAGACATCAACTTACATCTGCTTGAGTTTGATGTCCCGCAGCATTTTTCACGTGACTTACTCAGCTCAGTTGATGCCCTTAACCCTGAAATTGAGGCCGCACTGCCCAAACGTCGCGATTTACGTGAGCTTCCGACCATTACTATCGACGATGATGATACCACGGATATTGATGACGCCTTGAGCTGGGAAAAACTTCCCGATAACCAGACGCGCCTTTGGGTACATATTGCTGACCCAGCTGAATATGTTCAGCCTGATACAGCACTTGATACTGAAGCAGCCAAACGCTTTACGTCGATTTACCTGTGTGAAGGCAAAATCGAAATGCTGCCAGCCCGTTTAGCTCAGGATCTGTGCTCACTGGTTCAAGACCAGCCCCGTCTGGCACTTAGCGTTGAAGTTTTGCTTGATGAGCAAGCCAATGTTCTAAGCACGGATATCTATGAGTCCGTTATTATCGTTAAACGCCGCATGAGTTATACAGAAGTGGATGCTGAACTCAGCAGTGATCCAACGCTTCAGCAGCTCAGTACGATTTCACAACAGCTGCGTGAGGGCCGTCTGACGCGCGGAGCAATTGAGATTACTCGCCCCGAACTGCGCATTAAAGTCACAGCTGATAAACAAATTCATCTTAAGCGCATCGAGCGGGACTCACCGGCCCAGATGCTGGTTTCAGAGATGATGATTCTAGCCAATCACCGCGTAGCAAAATGTCTGGGTGATGCTCGTGTACCCTTAATCTACAAGGTTCAGGATGCCCCGACTGAAACCATGAGCGATGGCCGTCCGCTGCTTAAGCGCGCAGAAATGTCGACTCGTATGGGGCTTCACTATGGACTAGGCTTAGATGCCTATACCCAATTTACGTCACCTATCCGGCGCTATAACGATTTAGTGTTGCATCGACAGATTAAAAGCTGGCTCCAAAACGGCAGCGGCAAATACAGTGAAGAAGAACTGGCCTATATGATTGCCCTGTCAGACCGAGCCATTAACAGCGCCAATTATATTCAGCGTGAAAACTTCCGCTACTGGTTGCTAAAATACTTTTCTAAATTGCCAACGCCTCGTCTGATAGCCGCCAAGGTCAATAATATCAACGACGAAAAAGCCTGGTTAAACCTGATTGATTACTGTTATGACGTACCAATGGCCACGGCTGATTTAGCGGGTCTCAAAGAAGGCGATCCCCTTTGGCTCTCAATTGAGCAGGCACAGCCCCGGCGCGGCAGACTTGTGATTCGCCGGGCAAAAGCCCCAGAGACAACCGACTCTGCAGAGTCAGCGGTTTCACTTGACTCATCAGTTCCACAAACCCCAGACACTTAACTGGCTCAACTCAAAAAGGCCGCTTTAAACAAAGCGGCCTTTTTTGTTGATCACGCTGGCTTTTTAGAATCTGCTTACTGAATAAAACCTTCAACTTTGCCATTAATCGGATTGAGTAAGAGCAGAACTTTTTCCTGAATGGGGCGGCTATTTTCAGGCGATAGCAGCAGAGTTACCAGCCAGATTTCACAATCGTCATAGCCAAACTGAATCAAAGGCGCCAAATCTTTGGGACGTTCGGTTTCTAGCCGCACTTTAGAATAATAATCAAAAGCCAGAACTTCAACAGGAACAGCGTGCTTTTTTTGAAAAAGCTGTCCCAAAGTACTACGCAATTCGGCATCAGTATTCATAATCGCAGCATGATTCAAATAAAAGGGCGTCATTGACGCTGCTAAAACATCATCCAGCTTGCCAGCAAAGAAAGCAGTTAAAAAACCACCGGCTCCTTGCTGGAGCTGCTGCTGAGTCAAACGCTGTTCGGGTGAGGGTGCCTGAACAGAGGCACAGGCACTGAGCAGGGAGAGTAAGACTGTGATTAAGACCCGTTTCATCGTTCCTCCAACAGAGCCTGTTCAGCCGGGCTCATTTGATGTTGCGCCAAAAGATCGGGGCGCCAACGTTTGGTTTCAAGCAGCTTTTGCTGCTGACGCCAGCTTTCAATTCTGGAATGATCGCCACTCATCAGAATATCTGGGACTTTCCAACCCCGAAACTCAGCAGGGCGGGTATAGTGAGGGCAATCTAATAAACCTTCCATAAACGAATCCTGCTCAACAGAATCCATTTTGCCAACCACACCCGGAATCAGGCGCACAATTGCGTCGAGCATCACAAGCGTCGCAGGCTCGCCACCCGTCAGCACATATGAGCCAATTGAATAAACATGGGTTGCCAGATGCTCCTGAATCCGCTCATCCATGCCTTCATAATGACCGCATAAAAACACTAAACGTGAATAAGCACTCAGGTCTACAGCCGTCTGCTGGGTAAACAATGGCGCACGTGGGCTTGTCAGAATCACGGGCGTGCCGGGCTCTAGGTTAAGGGACTCCACACATTCAAAAACGGGCTCTGGCTTCATCACCATGCCAGGTCCACCGCCAAAGGGTCTGTCATCTACTTTTTGGTGTTTGTCGTGGGTGTAATCGCGAATATTGTGAAGCCGCACGTCCAGTAACTTAGCGGTACTGGCACGGCCTAAAATACTAGATTCAAGCGGCCCAGAAAAAAAACCCGGAAAAAGGGTACAGATCTCAACTTTCATAAGCGTTCCTCAGACTTATTTAGACAGTCTCAGGCGATGACGATGAGCCTCGTACCAATGAGCCATTTCTTTACCAGCGGCC
>CAJYHH010000121.1 GCA_913773825.1 Candidatus Sericytochromatia bacterium
ATGTCGCCAAGTTTAACTTTAAAGGTGGCGATCAGCAGAAAAAAGTCGGCATGCTCTCCGGCGGAGAACGTAACCGCGTCCATATGGCCAAGCTGCTTAAGCGCGGGGGCAACCTGATTTTGTTAGACGAACCCACCAACGATCTGGACGTGGATACTTTGCGCGCGCTGGAACAGGGTCTGAACAATTTCCCTGGCTGTGCGATGGTTATTAGCCATGACCGCTGGTTCTTAAACCGCGTGGCGACTCATATTATGGCCTTTGAAGGTGACTCTCAGGTTGTCTTCTACGAAGGTACTTATGATGAGTACGAAGAAGATCGTAAAAAGCGTCTGGGTCATGCGGCTGATCAGCCACATCGCATTAAATACAAACCCTTTGCGAAAAAGTAGGCAGAAGCAGGCTTTGCCTACTGTGTTTTGGGTGGTGAGTGCTAGCTTATGGGTTAAAAGCCAATGAAGAATGATTCTTTGGCTTTAACTCACCACTCAGAACTCACCACCCAAAACCCACACTTTAAGCATGTCCCTCAAGCTTAAAGTGTGGGTTATAAATAATCCCAAAGCTATTGCCCCAGGGGTCTTTGAGTTCAGCTGTTTTGATATCGCCGCCTACGTCTGTAATATCACCCGCTGAAACCGCGCCTAGTTCAAGCAGGCGAGAATATTCAGCTTCAATGTTATCCACTCCCCAATAGCAAAACACGCTGTCGCCACGGGTAACGGGGCCTTGTTCGGGCATCAGGCCCAGTTCGTAACCGCCTACTTCAAATCCCACATAAAAGGGCTCGTCAAAATAGGGTTCTACACCTGTTACTTGGCTGTACCAGGCTTTGGCTTCGTTCAAATCAGGAACTTGGGAAATCAGCGAGCGTAGTCCTTTGAACATTCTGTTTGTCCTTTTTGCTGTTTTGATGTTAACTGTTTAGGGCTAGCTCAGAATAGCAGAAAAAGATACAGCTTCATACATGTATGTTTGCACTTGTTCACTGACCTGAACCTGCGGTTGGCTCAGAATCTCAAGGCTGCCACCGTTGGTTAGCTGAGTCGCCTGACGGCGACGAGAGGGATACCAGAGCACAAGCCTGCCTCCTGCTGCAAGTTGTTCGAGCAAGTCACGAGTGTGGTTTTCAGCTTCAAGTCCAGGCGCCCAAATAAGATCAGGCCTGGGCCAGGGCAGGCTATAGCCATCAAGCCGGGGAGCAGGTTGTTCGGCTAACAGTAAATTAAAGGCGCTAAACATCGCTTCGCTGCGGCGACAAACCCGTCCAAAAAACTGAGCCTGGCGAAAACGTAATAAGCGATCTGGTGTCAAGCCGAGTGTTTGCCAGTGCTGACGTCGGATACGGCCTGCAGCCGCCGCCAAAAAACGGCCACTATGGCAATAGGGTTCCCAGATGACGCTGTCGATGCCGGGTTTAAGTAAATCAAGTGCTTCCTCTAGCATTTGATCAGAGGGTTCTTCAGAATCAATTAATTCCCGCAGGGCCTGACAGAGCTCAGCAGCGGAATAAGTCTCTATTAATTCCAGCAGTCTTTTTAACGCCCGAGCATCAGGAATCTGAAACGGAACGGTTGGTAAAATCAGGCCCAATAAGTGACCGGTCATTGGGCTATGCGTCTGCAAAAAAGGATAAACGATTTGCTGGAGATGGCGGTAACGCATTTTTAAGCCGAGTTCTCGCCAAAAACTAAAGCGTTTGTCGCTGTCGGCCCGTCCAAAAAAACAGCTTTGTTGTTCCAGCCATTGGGCATAAAGCACCCAGATTAAAGATTCAAGAAAGGCTTCAGGCTCCGTCCAGGCATCGTTTTCAAGCCGGTCTAAAACCTGTAAATTTATGTCAGAAAAATCAGTTTTCATGAATGCTACCTAATCAAGTGAAAAATTCATCATGATTCTGTGTAACACGTAGATGGGCTAAGCCTTAATTGACACTATTTGTACAGGTTGCTGTACAGCTTGCCCTTATTCAACATGAAAAAAGCCCCTGGTCTTAGATTAAGACCAGGGGCTTTTAAAATTAATTCAGTACGCGTTTAAGCGTTAGCTTCGGGAGCTGCTTCGGGTGCCGGTGCAGCAGCGGGTGCGCTACTGGGACGGTACTCACCACGGGGCTCGTAGCCACCGCGTTCGCCGCGATGATCATCGCCACCACGACGATGATAGTCGCCGCGTTCACGATGATGATGAGTTTTTTCAATTTTGCCAACGTAGGGCAGCAGAGCCATAAAGCGAGCGCGTTTGACCGAACGGGTCAGACGACGCTGATGTTTGGCGCGGTTGCCGGTGACACGACGAGACAGGATTTTGCCATGCTCGCTCAGGAATTCTTTGAGGCGCTCAACATCTTTAAAGTCGATGTCTTCAATGCCCCATTCGTCGAATTTGGAAACTTTCTGTTTACGACGACGGGGACGGAATCCCCGACGGCCGCCATCACGATCGCCACCGCGGAAGCCGCCGCGGAAACCACCGCCGCCGCCTTCACGATCTCCACCGCGGTAACCACCGCCTTCACCGCGCTCGCGGTAACCACCGCCTCCTTCGCTCCGCTCACGGCGGGCAGGGGCTTCACTTGTTGCTGCTTCGTTTTGCTTGACTTGCTCTTCGCTCATCTTATGCATTCCTTTCGATGGGTTGATCCAAAACCGTAAGATGGTCCATATGGATTTCCGGCGTCTTTCGACGATGGCCGGAACCGGCTTCGAGCTTGCGCTGGATTAGCTGGCCTTCGACAATCACGGCAGTTCCTCGTTTAAGCTGGGACTGAAGCTCTGCTGAAGGGTCGCGGCGTCCAATGACGCGTATATGTTGCTGAAGCTCGGGCGCCTGACGGTCAATGACTGCCAGGCTGAACTCTAGCACCGGCTTTCCGGACATGGTGTAGCGAAGTTCGCTATCTTGAACCAAATTGCCTGAAAGCACGATGTAGTTCAGGCTCATCGCCTACTCTTCGTCACGCCGAACAACGAGGTGCCGAAGCAGACCTTCGGTGATATTCATGACGCGGTTGAGTTCTTTGAGTGAACGAGAATCCGCTTCAAAGTGCGTCAGCATATACAGGCCATCGTTCTGTTTCTTGATGGGATAAGAGAGACGCTTACGGCCCAGGCTTTCAGTCGTTTCGATCGTGCCACCGATTTTGGCGATGGTTTCTTGAACGCGGGTGTTGATTTTGGTCTGGGCCTCTTCATCAAGACGCGTGTCCAGAATATACATCACTTCATAGGGTCTATTCATGGGAGGGTAAACCTTTCCTATGGACAAATGGTTCATGCTCAAAGGCATGAACAGGATAGGGGCAGAGTGCTTGTCTCAAGCGCTTTCTTTTGAAATATTCAAGCAAGAAAAATTCAAGCAAGAAAAATTCAAGATAAAGTGCAAAACTTAACTCCACGCCTCTGGCATTGTAACATAAACTGATCACAATGTAAGCTTAATGTTGAAGAAAATTGGAAGAGTTTAGACATTTAAAGACTGCGGTTAAAGATACCTGTGCATCGGTTAAAGGTTCTCAAATCTCACGGTTTAGTCATTCGTTTAGAAAATAATAGTATATAACCCGTCTAAACAGCAGCGTTAGTTGCCCTAAACCAAATGCAGAGCGTTTTTTAAAGCACCACGCTTGCGTTGCATAAATTCTCTAAACCTTAACTTCTTCCAGCAGCTTTTTAGCGTGCCCTGACAACATATCTGAACCATATGCAGCCAGTTCGCGCAAATAGCCGGTTGAGCGGGCATCACCAATGCCAGCCAGAGTATCTAAAATCCGGCGACGCATTTGTTGATCGTCTTCCATATGCGCTTTTTTTAAGAGCTGGGGCACTGCTTGAGTCACACGCCGCTGGGCAAGGGCACGCAGGACTTCCTCGCGCAAAAACACATCGTGATCCTGCCAATCTAACAGACCCGCTAATAGATTTTCTGTGCGCTCAAAAGGCATACCAGCCAGTGCAATAATCGCTTGCTGGGCCACAGCGGGATGACCGTCACGTAAGGCGCTTGAAAGAGCATCTAAGGCCTGTTCGTCATGCAGACGCCCTAAAGCCCAGGCGCAGGCTGCCCGGACTTCCCATAAGCTATCGTTGTTTAAAAGCTGAATCAGCTGATCACGTGCTGGAATCAAGCCATGAATGCCAGCAATACAGGCGGCTGTGACCCGCACCAGACCACTGCTGTCTTCTAAGCCCTGCATGGCCTGACCTGGTAAGCCGAGTTTCGCCAGCGCAGCCAGCAAAATTTCTTTAAAGGTAGCAGGGGCTTTAGCCCAGCAGCTCATCAGCTGCATATGGGTTTCTGGATCAGGCTGAGTGGCTAAGGCTAAAGCTGCTTGTTGGCGAACAGGCAGCACTTCAGTCTGCAAAGCGCGTAACAGCCAGCGTTTAAACGCGCCTTCTTCACTCCTGGTTTCGCAAAACTGGCGTCGGACTAAATAAGCTGGGTCTTTGCGCAAATGTCCCGCAAAGCGCAGCCATTGGACGCTATCAGAAGACTGTAAAGCCAACAGATGACGCATTCTGCGCGAGGGTAAAGCGCTTGATGTACCGCGTAGATGATCCCAGATCAGATTTTCAGGCTCTAAAACAAACAAAGCATGGGCAGCGTCAAAGCGAAATTGAGCATCGTTTTCAGTCAAAAGCTGAGTTAAACCTTCTTTGGCCGGATCACCAATCAGGATCAGCGCTTCAATCGCATGGGCACGCAAATTGTCATGAGTAGAACGCGCCGCCAATAGCAACATAGGCAAGGTGTCAGGTAGCTTGAGCTCAACGCAGGCTTTAAGGGCAGCCAGTTGTTCAGCAAGCTCTTCTCGTTTCCAGATTTCAGTCAGAATCGGCACTGCCTGTGGGCCACCTTTGCCTAAAGCACGAATGGCGCGCAGGACCAAATCTCGATCCCAGTGTTCAACTAATTCCTGTAAGACAGGCAAGGCGCCAGCGCCAGATCCTGAGAGCACTTCAAAAATCTGGCTGCGCATGCCAGGGCCAGCTGAAGGAAGCAGTGCCTGCAATAATTGGCCACCACCATGGGCCAATACCGGCGCTAAAGCCCAGATCACGCTGGTATGTACTCGGGGTGTCGGACGTTCCAGAATCTCTTGATAAACCGGTAAAACTTCTTCTAAGGGTAAGTCTGTCAGCAGTTCAACCAGGGTTTGCAAAACGGAGTTGTCAGATTCTTTTTTAGCATGGGCGGCTAAAGCCCCGCGTAGCTCGCTGACCTGGGCCAAGGCGCGAAGCGTTTCCTGGCGAATCAAAGCGGACGGATCATTCAGTAAAATAATCAGCGCCACTTGGTGTTTAACAATTTGCTCTGGCTGCAATGCCCTTAGGCAAGCCAATTTGAGGGGTTCATCAGCTGAGGTCAGCCAATCATCCAGCAAGTCCGGGCGCTGGGGTAATAAAAGAGCCAATGCCTGTGAACGTAAGGCTTCAGGCCCGTCTTCAATCATGTTTTCTAAAGTACGAACCGCCCCCTCAATGGACCAGTTGGCTTTGATTAACAAGCTCAAGGCCATTGAACAGAGGGCTTCATCTTCATCTTTAAGCGCTTTAAAGACCAGATGTTTAGCTGAAGGTGGATCAATCTGAAACAGCGCTTTGAGACACGCTGCCTGTACATCAGTATCGTCTTCATCATCATAGGTTTCTTCAAGCAGTTCAAATAAATCGGGGTCCGGCCCTTCACTGAGCTCACCTAACGCTGTGGCGGCTGCCAGACGAACTTCATGTGACTCGTCTTCAGTTAAGGCACTTTCAAGCGCTTCTCGGGCATCCTGATCCCGGCGGCGTCCTAAGGCCTGGGCAGCGGCTGCGCGAATATCGCGATAACCGGTTTCAAGGGCGTCAATGAGCGAATGTCCAATTTCAGGAGCATCAACCCGGCCCAATAAGCTAATAGCACTAATCCGAACGTCACGATCGCGATCTTGTAAAGCGTCTTTAAGCAACATAATCACTTCAGTATCGGGGCTGGCGCTAAGCGCTGTTAAGGCTGCTTCACGCACAAACCAGATTTCATGAGTGGCTGCAGCTAAGAGCTCTGTTTTGAGCACCGTCGCCCAGTTTTTGAGCATGCGGGTGACGCGACTGCGCACTGAAGCGTCGCGGTTTTCAATCCAGGGCAGCATACAGCGCGCTAAATGTTCATTTTGGCCAGCGTGATCAAGCACTTCTAAGACAGTGTCAAAGCTGTTGT
>CAJYHH010000122.1 GCA_913773825.1 Candidatus Sericytochromatia bacterium
TTAGAATCGCAATTTGCTGATCGTGTTCAACCCGATACACCCCAGCCCCTGATAAACCGGCTGCAACCGGCGTAATGCGTGTATTTTCACTTTGCCAGCTGACGGGCAAACAGCTTTTAGGCTCAACAGGGGCAACAGCAGATAAACCAGATTGAAAACTAGACACAGGGCACATTCCTTCTAAAAAGCAGTGCCGTTCATTTTACGCCCAAACAGACTATCCCAACATCCCTTTGGCAAAAGTCAGCAGAATCCAGCCAAAAAATCACTCATCACCTGAGTCAGAGCAAGCTTGCGGCACAGCCCTTGACAGAGCTGCCTGCTCCAGGCATGATAGCCCCATGCTTAACTCGTCTTACCCCATTAGCGAAGTCGAAGCGGCTGGTCTTCGCAGCGCTGAACGGCTCAATAACTTACGTAAACAGTCCCAGCCCGTCACCCAGACAGCGATGATTCAGGGCACACCTGATGCCCTTTGGCCAGTCCTGTCTTATACAGATTTTCTTAATCAGGCTGTGGGCATGCAGGAAACACATAATCAGTATCTCAACCGCGACTATGGCGGGACCTGGATGCATGCCCAGACCTCTAATAGCGGCCTGGCTGTTGCCTATGAAGAACTCCCCTACGAATGGAGTGCGCCAAATCAGTATCACGTAGAGCGCATTCACAGCAAAGGCCCGCTTAAATATTTACGCTTTGGCGTTGAGCTCACTCCCGCGGGACCGGATCAGACCCAAGTCAGCTGCACGATTCGCTTTGTTTCGATTTTGCCAGGACCCGTCGCCAAAATGCTGATCAACAAAGAAGTCGCTAAGTTTATGCGCCTGTTTCAAAGTCTGGCAACGGCATTGGCTGCAGGCACTCCCGCATTACAGGCCTTTTTTGCGCCTTTAAGTGACCATCAAACTAAAATTCAGAACTGGAGCATGGCCTGGGCTGATTTTATTCCAGAACCTGAAGTCCGTCAGGCCCTTGCAGATTATATCGCCCGCGCCCCAGAAAGGCTCGCCTATCGTCTGCGCCCCTTTGAACTGGCTGAAGCTTATCAATTAGATCCACTGGCTGTGCTTAAAGCCTGTCTGCGCCTGAGCCGAGAAGGTTTGTTACATCTGCTCTGGGACTGCCGCTGCCCAGGCTGCAAAGGCCCCAAAGAAAGCTTTGCTCATCTTAACCAGATTGGCTCACAGGCTTATTGCCCCACTTGCGCGGTCAGCTATGGCCTGGCTTTTGACCAGAATCTGGAGCTGACGTTTCAGCCGGCCAAAAGCTTACGCGAAGCCAGCGATAAATACTTTTGTGCTGGTAGCCCCGGCAATACCCCCCATATTGCCTGGCAGCAAAATCTGGCCGCTGGTGAAAGCCGTGAATTTTGCTTAAGCCTTAAACCCAGTGTTTATGCCCTGCGCAGCTTAAGCAGCGCCAATGAATGTCT
>CAJYHH010000123.1 GCA_913773825.1 Candidatus Sericytochromatia bacterium
GTCTTTGGCAATATCGGCATGATGTCGCCCTCACTCGGCTGGAAAGGCGGCATTGCTCTGCGTGAAGCCCATCTGCTCTCACCTGATTTAAAAGTCTGGGTGGATATGGGCACTCACGAATGTGGGAACCCCCAATGGGCCAGCTGGATGTTGGAATACACAGGCGCCTTTGTCCATGAACTCGAAAAAGCCGGTTTCCGCCATTTTGAAAATCTGGCCTTTCATATTGCCGACGGCGCTGACCACAGCGAAAGAGCCTGGGCTGAACGTGTAGCGAGACCACTTAGCTTTTTCTGTCCGCGTCAATCTTATCGCCAAATCAGACGGGCAGCCTAATATCACAACTCCCATAACAAACATCAAACAGGCCGTGAGCGTTTATGCTTACGGCCTATTTTTCATAACTCTATCAAGATTTCAGGCAGTGGCTCGCAAGGATACTCAACTTAATTACCGCACTTTCAGAATCCAGGCTACTTAAACAAAAATTGATTGGCATGAGAAATAAAAAATTTATAATAATACATGTTAAAAGATGTAATAGGAACTATTTTGATTTTCCTAAAAAATTAAGTCAGAGATATGCCCTTAATGAGCTTAAACCTGGATTTTATAGTCATTAACTATCCTAGAAAAGAATTCTATGACCCCATCAAGCATCCAGATATTCACTACATACTGTGGATTAATGGTGGCCTAAGCATAAAAGTCAATGATAGCCTTTTGGCTGCTTGCGAAGGCTTTGCTTTGGTAGAATTTTCAGTAAAAATTTTAGCCTGGTTAGAGAATCTCTCAAATAATCAATTTAAAGATTTTGAATTCAGTTCATTTGATTCAGACACTGAAACCCCAGAACTCTGCTTTAAACATATAAATAATCATTGGAAAATTAGCTCATATTGGCAAAAATATCAAGATAAAACATTTTTTGAAACGCATCAAATCGTACAGGCTGTCCAAATTTTCTTATTAAAGATTGACTCTTTTTTAAAAGATTGTGAATCTCTAGCAAAAAATACGACGCTTAAGTCTTTATATAAGCAGTACACACAACGCCCCGATTTCCATCTGAAATTTTTGCCTGCACTTGACCAAATTCGTTCAGTATCAGAAAAACGTCTATCAGCTCAGCCTTTAAATCATAAATCCCTACTAGAACAATTAGAACCAGGGCTCTATGCCAAGATAGAGACAAGTCTTGGAACCATTACAGTCAAATTATTTTCTGAACTTGTGCCCAAAGCGGTTGAGCATTTCAGATGTTTAGCAACAGGTGTACAAGATAGCAAGACAATAAAGCCGTTTTATAATGGTCTAGTTTTTGATGCTGTCATTCCAGGCTATCTGATTATGGGTGGTTCAGCTCAAGAGAGATCTGTAGACTGGGCTGAACTTAGCTTTGAAGATGAGTTTCATCCATTGCTTCGGCACGATCAACCAGGCATTTTATCTATGCAAAATTACGAGTATCAGCCAGCAAAGGGGAGTCAGTTTGTTATCACTGAGGCTCCAGCACCTTGGCTAGATGACTGGAACACAGTTATTGGTCGTGTTGTAGGTGGTTTGAATATCGTTAGAGCAATTGCGTCGGTTAAAAGAGATGCGATGAACAAGCCCTTGGAACCCGTTGTAATTCAAAAAATTCAGATTTTTTCACATCAAGGTGACAACACCATTCAGCCGTGACAAGCACTTAGCAAGAGAGTAAAGATGATAAATTTTTTGGTAAAAAATCTAAATTTCCAACAAGGAATCGACAAGATAGAAGGTTTATCTTATTTAAATTACCCTAATCTATCTTATTATGAATATTGTATCGAGGGAGCTTTAAACATCTTTGTTGACGGAAAATTATTTTACTCAGAAGAAGAGCATTTTGATCTCATAACTTTTGCACTTTTCTGCAGAAAATGGCTTAATCAGCTCGAGGGAAACGCAAACAAAGATTTCGTCTATTTATCTGATGGGATGGCTTTAACTGAACAACAAGAACAAGAGTATCCTAAAGGAAACATTTGCTTTTCCCATGTGAAAGACGGATGGAAAATTTATTCAATCTTTCAAGAGTATGATGAAAAAAGAATATTTTCACTTAAAGATATCCAAATAGCTTTAGCAGAATTTTTGGATTACATCGACAATGAAGTGATTCAAAATCATCTCAAGGCACCGCCCAGTGTAACGCTTAACTCTTTAATAGAGCAGTCAAGCAACTCATAAATCATCAGCTTGCCTGCAAAATCGGTCTCTAATAAACAATTAAGCCGCCAGAAATTTCTGGCGGCTCAGGTTTATGAGTTGCTTGAAATGAAGGTTTAACGCAGCGGCTCGTAAGGACGGCCATGCATGGCATCAAGCAGAGGCTTGCCTTCAAAAGACCAGACTAAGGTGCCGTTGACGTCCTGGGTCAGTTCCATCTGGCGCAGTGAAACTGTGCCAAAGAACTGCTTGGCTTTGAGCACTGCGCGGTCAGAGTCTAAACCCCAGGCGCGAATTTCGAGCGGCTCACTCTGAGGCAGCTGTGAGCGGGTCAGGGCACGAACTTCGGGCTTCATTCTGAGTTTAAAGACAATCTGCAGCGCTTTATCCGGGCTGGTTTTGTCGATAAACGAAAAGGTCCAGCTGCCCTGAGTCGCGTGAGGCTGACCGCTGGCGGTGATCATCCGGCCCATGACATGCGTCAGAACCGCGTTGGGTGACCAGGCTTCAGCCAGACGTTTGGCTTCGTCATCTGCCACTTTAGAAGTCAGCGGCATTGTCTCTAGACCCTGAGTGGCAGCAGCCTGACGAACCTGCGTATTAGCGCGAGTCTGGATCTGAGCGGGCATTGCGTTAGGCATCTGGGCCACCTGAGGAGACTGACAGGCGGCCAGCATCAGTAGAGGAAGAAAAAGCAGCTTTTTCATATCTGTCTCTTAAGCTCCGGGTACAACGGGAGGCTCGGGCTTATCGCCAGGGCACTTGTTGATCGGCGGCTTGTTAACCGCAGCAGCCTGATTCACGCGGGCAAATTCCTGCAGATAAGCGGCAGCAACAGCCGGGTTGTCGATGATCAGCATGTTTTCGTTGTTGGTTTTGTCAGCATTTGCTGAGAAGTTGAAAGAACCCGTGATCACGGTGTCATCCACGATGATGACTTTGTGATGCAGCAGCGCTTCGTTGCCATCATGGCGAGTGAAAATTTTGTTGTCAGCCAGCATGCGCTTGGTGGAATACTGACCATAAGCCAGACACTGGTCATAAACACCTTCAACCGTCACGCCTTCAGCGCGTTTGCGGATCATCAGATCAGCAATGGCTTTGTCGGTGAAGCTGAAGGTCATAAAGCTGATGCGCTTACGAGCTTTAGACAGAACGTCTAATACCGCTTCTGTACCACCACCGCGAGGAGAGAAGAAGGTGCGGATAGTAGCGCCGTTGGCCTGAACCACAGGGAAAGGAATCTGACGAGCAGGTACGCCGGACACACCGAAGTACTTATGAGTGAACATGCGCTCAAACTCGTATTTGTAGTTTTCAACAATCTGAGGAATCCGGATCACCATCGCATTGTTGTTGTGCTGGTAGAGGCTGGACTGGGTCACGTTAGTTGAACCCATCCAGACAGCCTGGCCGTCAGCAATCAGGATTTTATTGTGCATCAGGCCGGAACGCTTGTCGTCGATGACGGGGATGCCCGCTTGCTGCAGTTTGAGGATGGTGTCACGGGTCGGCAGCACAACGCCTTTTTCGGGGGTGACGTCGGTTTTAGCAAACATGCTTTCGTCATCGGTCACGATCCGCACGCGCACGCCGCGGTTTTTAGCCGCAATCAGTGCATCAACCACGCCGTGGTCACCGATGTCATAAAAGCAGCCGTCGAGAGTTTGTTTTGCGTTCTGGATCAGACCCAGCAAGGTGCGGCCGGGGCCATTGGGATCCTGACGAGCAATGGGTTCGTTCTGAGCGATGGTTGCAGCGTAGGCATTAACGAAGTGAGTGGTGAACAAGGGGCTCTGAGCAGAGCTATTAAAAGTCTGAATTCCACGAGCCGCATTCTGAGCGCTCATCTGGTTCATCATGGGACGCATATTGTTCATGGGGGTCTGGCTGGCACAGCCAACGAGGATGGCTGCAAGACTGCCGAGCAGAACAGATTTATGGAATTTCATCACTTCGTCACCTCTATCTACGCTTCGATAATTATCTATAGGGAAACCTGAGTTAAAAGATGCGGGAGTTAGTAAAAGCTTGAGGCGTATTTAAACAGCGTTTAATATAAGTACGCGCCCTGCGTGTACCTGGAAGACGGCAAGGCCGTCAGTTAGGTGGTGCTGCTGCACCGGTTTAGAGGTTTAGCAAAATGCACTTAATATCTAAACGTGACGCAGCCACACAAACAGCGCCTTCGTCGCCAGACACCAGCGCTATAGCGCGACTAAACCACTTTTCCATCCCTGATATGAATCTCACGCTGGCTGCGGCGGGCCAGCTCTTCATTATGGGTGACAAGCAGAACGGCTAAGTTCTGTTCTCGGTTGAGCTCCTGAAGCAGTGAAAAGACCCGCTCGGTGTTTTCGGTATCGAGGTTGCCGGTGGGCTCATCTGCTAACATCAGGCGCGGCTGATTGATCAGTGAGCGGGCAATGGCCACTCGTTGCTGCTCACCCCCGCTAAGCTCTCCGGGGCGATGACCCAGGCGATGAGAAATCTGCACGCGATCTAATAATGCTTTGGCTCGGCTTTCAGCTTCTGGTCGGGAAACACCTGCCAGCATCGCGGGAATCGCGACGTTTTCAAGTGCGGTGAGTTCTGGCAATAAAAAATGAAACTGAAACACAAAACCCAGACTGCGCTGGCGTAAACGAGAGCGTTCAGTGTCATTTAGACTTGAAATGGCGGTGCCATCAATGCGAATTTCACCTTGGCTCGGTGTATCCAGAGCGCCAAGTAAATAGAGCAAAGTCGTTTTACCAGAACCGCTGGGCCCGGTAATCGCAACAAATTCACCTGCATCAATCCTCAGTGAAATACCGCGCAGCACGTCTGTCTGACCAAGGGTGCGAAAAACCTGATCTGCTTCTAAAACGGGTTCAGCGGGATTTTTTGACATGTCCGGCACTTTCAGCGCTGACCGCGCGTTGATACAATCGGGTAAATTCAGCCAGATAACGCTCAGCTAAAGCAGCATCATTTAAAATCAAAAGATTTTCGTCATTGCTCGAACCCGCATTCCGGCTAAAGTTATACGAACCTGTCACCACAATCTGGTCATCAATAATCAGCACCTTATGATGCAAAATCACCCGTGTATCGTCGTCTTTATAGACGTCCAGCTTGGCTTTTTTAAAGATCCCGTATTCAGAATAGCGAGTGCCTGATCCGGTTGATTCAAACACACCGCTGACTTTTACACCCGCTTTGGCACGCTCCAGCATCGCTTTACCAAGCTGATCATCCGTAAAGCTAAAAGCTAAAAACCTGATGCTTGTTTTGGCCGCTTTAATCACGTCGAGTAAACGGCTCTGAATCGGATCTTCAGGTGCAAACAGCACTTCAGCTTTAATCGGCTTTTCAAAAATCTGCGGCAGATTCTGGCGTGGCGAACGCGGCCCAAAAGCCTGTTCTAAAAACATTTCTTCAAACTCTGACTGGTACAACCGCGCAATTTCAGCGCTGTTTAAAGCCAGGGCATTATTATGATTGCGCTCAACGCCATTAACCGTAAAATTCAGCGAACCCGTCCAGACGGACTGCTGGTCTCTAACAATAAACTTGTTATGCATAAACGCACTGCGCTCATCGCCCACAATCGGAATCTTGGCTGCCGCAATCTGCTTAAGCTCAGGGCTGGGGTTTTCAGTATCGACGACCAGCCGCACTTTAACCCCACGGGTTTTGGCTTTAAGCAGACTCTCTGCGACACAGGGCAAATCCAGTTCAAAAGCCGCAATATCCAGACTGCTACGAGCCTGATCAAGCCAATGGCAAAGGGCCTGGTAAACAGGCTCAGCCTGCGTTTGTTCTGGTGTTTCACCAGGCCGGGTAAACCAGACTGAAACATCTTGAACCGGTTCAGCACTGGGAGTCTGACTGGGTGGAGGCGATGCATCATGCTGATCCTGCGGACAAGCCGAAAGCAGCAATAAACAAAAACTGCTCAATAAAGCAATAAATGGGCGTTTCATGTTAGGTAGTATAAGAGTTTTGGGCGGTGAGTGGTGAGTGATGGGTTTTTAAAAAAGAGTTAAGAGTAACCGGTCTTTTTAGTGGTATTTGGACTCATAACCCAGAACTCATAACAAAAAACGGCCCCGAAGGGCCGTTTGGTTCTCACCTATCTGGTTACGGGTTGATTATCAACAACTGTTTTAGCGACTGCGCGCGGGCATATTTGACGTGCGCTGACCAATCGGCTTATGCACGTTTTGGGGAGCCAGAATCAGGCGTTTAAGGTCAAAACCTTGTTCCTGCATTCTGGCCACAATGCCTTCAAAGACTTCTTTGCGCAGCTGGGGCTGACGCGAAAGAATCCAGAGTCGGTGGCGATTAGGTGTACCGACTACGGCGTATTCATAATGTTCGCCGAGTTCCAGAATCCAATAATCAGCTGAAAAAATACCAAATCTGACTTTGAGCTTAGAGGGTTCAGCGAGATCGGGAATCCAGGCCACGGCTTTAGCTTCACGATGAGGGCCGTTAAAACCATCTAATTCACACTCATTCAGGACATCAATCTGGCCGTCAGAACGTAATGTATAAGTAGCGCGAATATTAACTGCACGCTTTTCTTCTGGTGAGGGCAGACGTGCAATCTCAAACCAGCTGCCAGCATAACGTTGTAAATCAACGTCTGGAGCGGTTTTTAGCGATTGTCGGCGCTGGCGCTGCAGCAGGCTATAGCTAATAAGCCCCGTCAGGCCCAGCGCTGACGCGCACAGGGCAATAGGCAGAAATAAGCTGTTGGCGCGGAATGATAATGGGCCCCTTTGCTTTAGAGGGGATAATGATCGGCCCCTTTGCTTGAAAAGGGATGATGATGGGCCCTTTTGTTTTAAAAAGATGTTGGAAAGCTGTGCAAATCGTTGTCCAAACTGTTGACCCAAACTCTGCTTGACCCACATGCCATACCTCATATCAAAAGAATGTACTCTAACAATTAACAAAAACGGCATTTAATTTTTATATGAGCATCGATAAAAAACGCGTAAAACATCCTGAATTTTCTTTATAACCTCTGACTTAACAATCAGTAAAATTGTTTATTCAAATACTAAAAATAAAGTTATAATTTAAACCAATCCATTTAAATTTAAATGATTAGACCTTGAAAATTCTTTAGGAATCTCTCTGATAAATCGCATCTTTTTTAGACAAAAAAAACGACCTGCTCAAGCCTAAAGGCTGCCTGGATTTAGAATAAAGGGCTGTGTTAATCTGGACTCAGGTCTTCTGCCACCCGGTTGAGTTTAGTTGATCTGATGCGATTTTAAGCACTGCGGAGTTCTGATTTGAAACTGGTCTTTTATTATCCCTGTGAATTTGAACATACCTACGCGGTGATCAATGGGCCGATGGGCCTGACTTATCTGGCTGCCCATTTGCAGCAAGAATTAGGTGTTGAAGACGTCAAAATTGAAGTGGACGTCGATCAGGTACTCGCGCATAAACCTGATTTAGTTGGCGTCTCGTCTTATACCCAGACTTACCCCCAGGCTTTAGCGGGTGCCAGACGCATCAAACAAGAACTGGGCGTACCGATTATGCTTGGCGGCGCGCATATGAACGCATACCCAGAAGGCCTGCCCCTAAACGGCCCTTTTGATGTTGGCGCTTATGGTGAAGGAGAGCACACAGCCGTTGAGCTTGTACGGCGTTTTTTAGACAATCGCTGGGAACCCAGTCAATTTGGCGATATTCCAGGCGTGGTCTTTTATGATCAGCATCAACAACAGGTCAAAACGCCTCGTTTAGAAAGCAGTGAACCCCTCGACAGCATTTATTATCCGCGCCGTGAATTACTCAAAGCCTGGTTCCCGACCCATGGCCGAATTGAACAATGGCGACAGGGCTTATACACCTCTCGCGACTGCCCGTTTCGCTGCCGTTTTTGTATTCATAGCGTGATTCAAGGCATGCCTCGTTATCACTCAGTTGAGCGCGTGATTTTAGAGCTTGAGCAGATTATGCGCGATTACCCCGAGCAAAAAATCGTGACGATTTATGACGATATTTTTGTGGTCTCTAAAAAGCGCCTAATTGAGCTTGTGGCTGCCATTCGTGAAGCGGGGATTCATAAACGGCTGGGCTTTGTGGTGATGATCAAACCCAGTACCTTTAACGCTGAAATTGCGCTGCTGCTTAAAGAAATGAACGTCAAACTGATTTCATTTGGCTTTGAAACCGGCAGCCCGGAAGTCTTAAAATATCTCAAAGGTCGTGGCGCCAGACTCAGCCAGCACCAAGAATCCATTGAAATCTGCCGCAGTCTGAATATCCGCACAACGGGCTATTTTATTATGGGAAGCCCGATTGAGACGACTCAGGATCTGGCCAGCACCTATTGGTTTATTCGCCATAATCTCAACGAAATGCATACGGCCGGCATGTTCTGCTTAGTGCCCTTTCCGGGTACCCGCTTTTGGGATGACTATCGTGACTACACAGGCCAAACACCTGATCATTTGGGTTGGGAAGCCTTTAATACCCGCTTTCTGGACGAAGGCCAGGACTATCCCTTTTTTATTAACCAGCACTATAGCCCTGAATATTTACAGCATGCCTATCATCAATTTACCCAGACTCGCGAACGTCTGTCTTCAGCCCCTGAACTGGCTCACCGTGAAGAGCGCATGCAGGGTTATAAACAAGCCCTTTATCAATACATCACCCCGCTGATGGGCGAACAAACCAAGCTGCTTGATGTCGCGGCTTATGCCAATAGCTATTATGAAACCCAGTTATTTACCGATCAGCCGATTAGCCTCTATGACCTCAATAAGCCCGATTTACAGCTGCTTGCAGAGTCTTATCAAGCGGTTTATCTCAATCACTGCCTCGAAAGCCAACGAGATCCTAAAGCTTTTTTAGACAATCTCCTTAGTCAATTACAGCTAGATGGCCCTCTTTATCTCAGCTTTTACAACGCTCTGTTTTTGCCTTTAATTGAGCGCTTATTAGCGGGCCAAAGCCTGGATATCTTTGAGCCGCCTCATGTTCAAAACCAATATAAATTATTTAGTTTGCCGCAGATGTTTAAATTACTCAGACAAGTCGGCTTAGAAGTCAGCTCGGTTTATCGCAATCCCCAGCCTTTAGACCCCAATAGTGATTTTTCACAGCAGGTTGTCCCCCAGCTCAAAAAAATGACCAGCCCCGAATTGGCCAGTGAATTAACGGTGTATAGCTACTTTTTAGTGCTTAAAAAACCGCAGATTTACACAGACCGACAAACAAGCGAGCAAGCTCGCTATTCAATATAATCGCCAAGTTTGCCGCTGACCTGATACACGTAAATCAAGACTTCTGAAACCGCCGCATACAGATCAGCCGGAATCTCCTGGCCGACTTCAGTGGTGCGATAAAGCGCTCGCGCCAGCTCTTTATTCTCGATAATCGGCACATCATGGCCCCGCGCACTTTCTTTAATCCGTTCCGCGACTTTAGCCGCCCCTTTGGCGAGCACACGCGGGGCGTTCATCGCTTCACGATCATAAGCAACCGCCACGGCTAAATGCACAGGATTAGTTAAAATCACGTCGGCGCGCGGCACCGATTCCATCATTCGGTTCATGGCGGCTTTGCGCTGCAGTGAACGAATTCGGGCTTTAACCTGTGGATCACCTTCAGCGTTACGGGATTCGTCTTTAATTTCCTGCTTACTCATACGGATATTGCGTTCAAAGTACCAGCGCTGCCAGCCCAAATCAATCAAAGCCAGAATCAGCATCGTTAAACCGATTTTCCAGCCAATTTCCCAGACAATGGCGCCAATCAGAGCCCCCGTTTCACCGAGCTCCATCTGCACAGTCTGAAGCAGCTGGGTATAGTGCGAAGCCAGAATACTCCAGGACAGAGCAACAAAAATGGAGATCTTAACCAGATTCTGCAAGAGCTGAATCAAAGGCTGCAGTGAAAACAAACGTTTAAAACCGTTAATCGGATTCAGCTTAGACAGATCAAAGCGCAGCGGATAAGTCGAAAAGCTAAAGCCAACCTGCAGTACGTTCACCACCACACCGCCAATGATCAGCATGCCAAATAAAGGCATTAAGGCCAGCAGCATGCCCCAGCCCAGACTCGCCATTAATCCGACTAAATCAACAGCGTCTATATCTTTGGGGAACTGACTCCAAAGCTCAGCCGTACTGGACTCAACGTAGCTAAACACCCCTGGCAAATAAAAGCGCAAAAATACAATTGCCAGAATAAACAGCACCGCTGTGTTAAATTCCTGACTTCGCGCTACTTGCCCTTTGCCGCGCAGCTCACTCCGGCGGCGCGGCGTTGCTTTTTCTGTTTTTGACGGATCAGCCATTTAAAATAATCGTAGCAGCTGAGAGAGCAGAGCCGGTAACAGATCCCGCAGAAACTGAATCGTAAAGCTAATTGATACTAAAAGCGTCAGCAGACCCACATAGATTTTAATAGAAAAGCTAATCACCAGGACATTCATCTGCGGAGCAGTACGGGCAATTAAACCCATCAGAATATCAATCAGGGTTAAAACCCCGCAGATCGGCGCAGAAATAATTAAAGCGACCACAAAAATCTGGGCAAAAAGATGAAGCAACTGTTCAAGGGTTTGCCCCGTCAGGCCCGTCTGAACAAATTTACCAAGCGGCATGGTTGTAAAGCTTTTTTCAAAGGCCAGAATCAAATAATGATGACCGTTGATGCTAAAAAACACCAGCAGCCCCATAATAAAATAAATCTCTGACAGCAACGGGCGCTGGGACTGAGAATCAGGGTTTAACACATTGGCCTGACCAAAACCCATCTGCAAGCCAATAAATTGCCCGGCTAAGACCATGCCTTCAAAGATCAGGGTGGCTGACCAGCCATAGATCACGCCGACGGTAATCTCAAACAGACCACTGACCAGCCAGGCAATGGTGTTACTGGGGACAGCGCTTTTATCAATCGTTAAAAACGGAAACACCAGCACACCAATGCTGATTGAAAATAACACCCTGACAATAATCGGAATTCGCTGCTGGCCAAAAATCGGGGCTGTAAAAAACAATCCCGTACTGCGCAGCACAACCAAACCCAAAACAGGCAGTTGATTCGAAAAATTAAGCAGCCATTCCATTACAGGACGGTCACAGTCGTTTAAATCCGTATCATTCTGCACTTGATGCGGAATCTGGGACGCAATCGGATTCGGCTTGCCCAGATTCCGTGTCGGAGCACGGAATAACACTTATATTTAGCAAAGGTCAAGGGACTCACCCCTAACCTTTAATCAAGTCAGGAATATTTAAAATCAGCTCAGTTGAAAAATCCATCAACACGTTTAACATCCAGGGCCCTAAAATCAGCATCACCAAACCGACAACCACAATTTTAGGAATAAAAGTCAGCGTCATTTCGTTGATCTGAGTCACCGTCTGAAACAGACCCACTAATAAACCGACCACGCTGCTGATTAATAACATCGGCGCTAAAACCTGAGCCGTCACCCAGATACTGCGTTCAAGCACGCTAAAAAATGTCTCTTCGCCCATCAGCCAAAGCTCCCGACTAAAGCCTGCGAAAGAATATTCCAGCCATCAATTAAGACAAATAAAACCAGCTTAAACGGCAGCGAAATAACCGTCGGCGGCAGCATCATCATGCCCATCGACATCAGCGTACTGGCCACCACCATATCAATTACTAAAAAGGGAATATAAACTAAAAAACCGATAATAAAGGCCGTTTTAAGCTCACTTGTAACAAAGGCCGGCAGCAGCACATGATTAGGGACATCATCAGGACGACGCGGTAGCGGGGTTTTACTCATCTTGAGATAAAGCTCAAGATCCGGCTGGCGCACCTGGCGCATCATAAAGGCCCGAAAGGGTTTAATCCCGCGATCAAAAGCCTGTTCCTGGGTGATTTTTTTGGCTAAAAAAGGCTGAAGAGCTTGTTTATTGGCTTCATCAAACATCGGGGCCGTAATAAAAAAAGTCATAAACAGGGCAATCCCCACCAGCACCTGATTAGGTGGAGCCTGCTGAGTGCCTAAAGCCTGACGTAAAAAACCCAAAACAATCACAATTCGGGTAAAAGGCGTCATCATCACCAGAATCGTTGGCGCTAAGGCCAAAACCGTAAACAGCAGCAGGAGCTGGACGCTAAAAACCATATCCTGAGGACTACGGGCCTGATCCACCCCTAAGGTAATCCGTGGAATCGGAATCGTCTGAGCTTGAGTCTGGGCTAGCGCAGGCAAAGCAAACAGAGCCAGGCTCAGGATCAGACCGACCCAGAGCCAGGGACGGAGAAAAAAGCGTGTCTTCATCTCTTTGGCCTGCACTCGGCTACATTGTGGCACACCCTCACACTCTGGCGCCAGGGGCGAAGCTGGAATCAAGCGGTCTAAAAGCTGTTGAAGCAAGCTTTTCTGAGCCTGTGTCTGAGCGCATCTTAAGGTCAAATCAAAGGATTTTAAGCTCTACCTAAAAAATCATCAGACAGCACTCAGAGATCACTTAAAGACTCCTCAGAGGAGACTTAGGTCCATGTCGTACATTAATGAGACATGTACGCCTGTGTATCTGCTGATGTCGCGACACTTTTCAACCCAACATCAAATAAAAAATCAAATACAACAGCGCTTCAAACAAGCTCAGGCCGAGCTTAAAATAACAGGCCATCCTCAGAATAAGACGCCAAAGAATGAGACGCCGCAGGCGGGAGGAAGAGAGATTATGCCGATTCGCTTGATCGGACTCATGCTACTGCTAGGAGCCTGTACAGCGGCACCAGTGGGCCCAGAGCCTCAGACCCCATTGCCTGAAACCAGTCAATCTGCCCAAGTCAGCCAGCGCACGCTACGACCAGTCAAACTGGCTTTACGCTTTGATCAGGGCTTTAAAACGCAATGCGCCAACTGCAAAGTGCGCTACGCCAAAATCGAAATTAAAGGTTCTGGCAATCTCAGCACGCCGATTTATGCCCAAGGCAGTGATGCCAACGGCTATACGCCGATTGATGAAACCCAGGGTGTGCAAACGATTTCTGCATTGGTTCCAGAGGGGGTCAACTGGGTCGCTTATGCCAGCCTGCATACGACTAATCTTCCCGATCAGGATCCGCTGACGCGGATTGGCAATGCTTTTCACAATCCTGAATTAAATGGCCCACCAGCCCCACCAGGCCAATCAAGAGATCAAGTTGAGTTAACCTTACGCTCCCTGCAAGTCGCTCAGATTGTCGAAGCGCTGCATGTGCTTGATTCACCTAAAGTATTAAGCCCTTTAGATCTTGAAAAAGTTCAGCAGCTCAGTGACTCGTTACTTGGCGTCCAGCAGCAGCCTGACGGGACGTTCAGCTTTAGCCGCATGCCGGCTTTAGATGATCCAACCCGTCTATTAGATGCCCAGGCGATTGCGGGCATGCTTGAAAACGGTCAACTCAGTGAACAAAACCCCGAAGCCGCTGCTCAGGTGCCAATTGAACAATTATTGCCTGAACCCAAAGTTATTAATAGCTATCGGGCCCGCAGCATGACGGCCGGGCTGAGCAAAATGGTGATGGACCCCACGACAGGCCATTTGTTTAGCTTTGACCGCGCTCAGACCAGCCAGCGGGTCTATAGTCTTCAGACACCCAGTTTTGCCGCCGTAACGGCGCCTTATAATCTCGGCACCCAAAACGCTTTTGGTTTACGTAATCGCTATTTTTCGCTAGGAAAAGCCTCAAGCGGCGGTGGAGCGTTACAAGCGGCGGCCTTTGCCTATGAATACACCGCTCTCAACACCATGACGCTAAAAGCCCTTAATCAAGCTGATGGCTCGGTGCTCTGGCAACATCAGTTTAATCAGTCTTTGCCGACAGATTTTATCCCTGTTGCCCAAAACAACGGCAAAGTCTATGTAGTTCAGAGCAATATGACGCCCGCCCAGTCAGGCGTCTATGCCTTTGATAACGGACAATTGAGCTGGAGCGCACCGATTGTGGTCACCAGCAATCAGAACACCTACTCACCCAGCTTTGCCAGTGCAGGTGCGCTTAGCCCTGATGGCCAGACGCTCTACGTGATTCGCATGTCGTATCCCCCCTTTGAACCCACTGCCCGCCTGGTGGCCATTTCAACCGCAAATGGTTTAAATGCCAACGAACGCCAGCTCTGGAGTCTTGATTTAGGCGGCGAAACTTTTGCTAACGCCAGCCCGGTTGTTGGCCGCAACGGCAATATTTATATCAGCTCTTATGCGATGCCGGCTAATTACCAGATTGGCGATCCGATTCCGGGGCAATTACAGGCGATTAGCTCACAGGGCCAGCGTCTTTGGTCGCAGCCTTTGGCCTCAGCAGCCGGCAATCCGCCTGTTGTGGATTACCGCCAAGGCCAGGACATTATCTATCTGACCACGGATTTAGCCCAGGTGCTGTCTTATAGCGCCACCGGCACAATGCGCTGGAGTCTGACGCTTAAAGGCACAGCCGGTGAAGGTCCCGTTGACTCACCGGTTATTGGTGAAGATCTGGGTGATTTGCGCACCCTGTACCAAGCACTCGGTAACGGTTTGATTTATGCCATTCGCGATAACGGCAGCAGTGCTCAGAACCTCTGGGCCCAAGCGCCTGGCGGCAAAGTTAAAGGGGGGATGGTTCTGCATCAGGGTCATCTATATGCTCCGACCCTTGACGGCGGGGAAGGCCAGTTTGTTCAGCTTAAAGCCATTCAGGTCCACAGTCAGAACCTGCCACCCGCAGCCCCCTGGCCAATTACAGGTGGCAATTTAGCCGCATCGGGCGTAACTCACCACAGTTTGCAAGTGCCATAGTATTTAGATAATTTTCAAATATTTTAAAACAATCCGTTATTTAAGACAATTTCTCCTCAAGAAATCAAAAGGAGTCTATTATGACGAGCATTTTTTCGGGCAATCTGTACCGCAACTTCGTCAAGGACCAAAACGTTAAGCGCCTGGAAAACTACGACATCAACCGTTTTCAGCGCACAATTCAACAGCAGTCATCTCAAGGACGCCGCGAAAAAGAGCTTCGTGAAGGTCTGGAATACCATCAGGCCTATATGGCAGATCTGCAGACCAAACTCAATGAAGTCACTGAAAAACTTAATAATCTCTATCGCCGCTTTATCGAAAATCAGACCGCTTTTCGTAAAGTCGCAGCAGAACCCCGTTATCACGGCACCAGTGAAGCCTTAGATCTTTTACCGGATGTCACCGACCCTTCGGGTCTGCCCAATGATTATCCTACGGGTGCTCCCAATAATATTCTGCCCTTTGACGATCCAGGCCGCATTCGCAACTACAGCTATAACCCTTATTTTGGCTCTAAAGCAATTGATGAAAGTGATCAAAACGTAATCCGCACCAATTGGCAAGAGCCAGGGCTCACGGCCGAAAACGCCTATCGCGAACAAGGTGCTTTCTGGAGCAGTATTTCTTATCTGTGGGGCTGGGATCTGGATCGCATTAACGCAACTTATGCCACCACTACTAATCGTGACGACAAACAAGTTAACGTCACAGCTCTGCAGCCGAATAAAAATCAATACCCACCCCTGCGCCCCGGTGATCGCTTTCCGATTAACTGGACTGAGCAGCCTGGCGGCAGCACAGGCAGTTACCCGGCAGTCAATATTGTCGGCTTACGGCCTGGCGGCGTGGACTATAGCCATGCCACGGATTCACTCAATACCGGTGGTGACGCCGGCGGTACCGCTCATCGCAACGTGGTCGGCACCAACAGCACCAACTGGGGCTGGGAATTTGATGACTTGCCCTTAGCTTTAGAAGTCACCTCTGTTTCGACTCAGCCAGACGGCAACACTGTCCCAACCGGTTATCGCGTGGTTTATGATATTCCACCCACTCACCCCTACTACAACGAATTGCGCGTGCTCAACGGCACCGAGCCTAAAATCATCGATGCCCCGACTGAAATGGTCAAAGAGCGGATTAACAATCAGGGCTTTGACTATACGGGCACTTCTTATTTTCCTGGTTCTAACGTCGTTGGCTTTCAGGTTGGCCCACTGTTTCGCACCAGCGGCGGCGCTTATGTAATCGCCCAGCCCGGCGAAACTGAATATTCAGCCCCCGGTAACTATACAGTTGCCAGTGGACCGATTGCGGCAATTGAGCTCCAGACTTGTTTACCTGGCCTGACCATCGACAGCAATACCCGCGTGTCGTTTAAATACCGCTTCCGCGTTCATCAGAACTCAGCCCAGTTTGGCTCAACTTATGACGATAGCGGCCCAGGTGTGCCGACGCGCTTTGGCTTTTCGGCCCATGACTGGAATAACGCCGGCAATGAAGCGTTTGGCAACAGCAATACTTTTACAGTCGGCATGCCAGACTTTGAAATTATGACAAATCAACCTGGTGCGACCCTGCTGTCGCTGGGCCGAGCACCCAGTGAAAACAGCTTTGGCACAGATTATCTCAAAACCAGCGGCTACGAAGAGCTCTTTGCCCGCGTGGTGCCTGTACCGGGCAATGACTCAGCAGTAAGGCTTGAATTTTTATTCGAAGGCGATCTCAATCTGCTCGAAATCGAAATTGAAGACTTCCAGATTGTAGACTACACCGGCAATACCGGCACCTGGACCCAGGGCCTGTACGAAGCCGCCAACACCAATCCGGTGATTTACGAAGGCGACCCTGAATATACCCAGGCCAACGCCCCAGGCAACGCGCCCCATGAAGTGATCAACAAATATTATCCCAATGTCTATCAATTTACTCAGTTTAACGACCAGTATCAAAACTCATACAGCAGCAATGACTTTAACGATATTGTGCGCAGCCCCTGGGAATTTGGCTTGCTTAACATCGGCCAGGGCTCAGGCTTAAGCGGTGAAATGTGGCTTAATCTTAATGGCCGTCGCCTCAATCTGGATCATGATCCAGTTACTAACCAGATTCGCTTCTGGGACGGCAGTACTGGCGCGCCGATTAATGCCGGTAACGATATTTTGCTGAGTGCAGCGATTCAGCGTGCCTATAACTTTATCGCGGTTAACCACCCCACTGACGACTGTGGCCCCAACCCGACGATGAACATCCTTGGCAGCAATACCGGCTTAGGCTTTCCTTATAACGCTGACGGCCCCAGCGGCGGGATTGCAGTAGACAGCCTGGCCGGTTTTAGCGTCGGCATGCCCGTGTTTGTCAACGGCCAGCCGCGCACCATTACAGCCTTGATCAACGATGCCGGGTCACCGGCTGTGACCACCACTGACCCCGTCTTTACAAATCCAACGGCTCCACCGGTTTATCAATACCGCGCGCCTTTTGACACTTTACCGGCCTCAGAGCGCGGAGCGACTGATTTACCCGTTGATCCCGCCACAGACTTCCCCTATACCACTGGCGGAGTGACTTACGCGACTTATACCGATTTAGCCAATGCTTTTCCACCGCCAGCCTGGCATCCTTATGCCAGCGATCCGCTACATCCCAATTATTGGGTCAGCTATACCCAATCTACCAGTCCGGCGCGCCCGGCCCGACGTGAAGTTTACCTTAATGCAGCGGTAACACCGGCTCCCACAAGCGGCACCATTGTGCCTCAGGTGATCACGCCAGAACCCGATCGTGCCGCTCAGTTTGCTGATGCTGACCCCTTAACTCAGTTTATTTATCAGCATCTTTTGCTCCATGATGAAATCTTAGCCGGAGAAATGGCTT
>CAJYHH010000124.1 GCA_913773825.1 Candidatus Sericytochromatia bacterium
TCCGGATCGCCTGGATTGACAGGATTTACTTCAAAACTTCGCCAGAAAATTTCAGGCGCTTCTGGGAGCGGGACTTTGGCCAGAGCGGCTTCTAAATGGCGTTTGGCGATATAACAAAAGGGACTGAGCAAATCGTACCAGATTTCAATATGCATAAATCTTTTCCCATAAATGATTCAGTCATATGTTCAAGCAGATCTTCAAGCATTTATTCAACACAATAGCTGAACTTAGCAAATAGGCTTGGGACGCGTTGTAACATATGCCAGAGCCTGAAGCAAATTTTGGTTTTAACCCTTATCTCTGCAAACGGGTTTAATCCACCAGAATAGACAAAAGCCCGTTTTGCTGATTTAAATCAGCAAAACGGGCTTAAGGGTCTAATAAAAGACTTTTGTTTTAATGCAGATGCTCATCGTAGCTGCCGTGAAGCTCACGCTTACGTGAGGGGAAGCGATCGTTAGGTGTACGCTGGATATTAGCAGGTGCGGGCACTTTTAAGCTCAAATCCCCTACAACAGCAGCCACCAGACGCGTGCTGCTGGTCAGATAATCCAGATTGATGGTCTCAAACGTATCGCCTTTGCGATGATAATGCGGCGTCATATCACCAGAGGTATATTCTTCTGAGATACAGATCGAGTGAAAGCCTTCGTTATGAAAGGACTCATGATCAGACTGGCCTGTATTGGTACGGTCAAAGGGAATATTCAGGCCGTGGGTTTTGTTGACCATATTGTAGTAGTCCCATAAAATCCCATCAGGCTGAGCCAGTTCAATAGTGCGGTCTTTATCGCCATCCCAGCCCAACATGTCGATATTGTGCATGCTGCTGATTTTCATACCCTGTTTACGCAATTCTTTGGCCAGATAGCGGCTGCCGATTAAGCCGATTTCTTCTTCGTCAAACCAGGCAAACAACACATTCACTTTGCGATTAGGCAATTGTTTTAAGACTGTCGCAATTTCAAGAACCGCCACGGTGCCAGAAGCATTATCGTCAGCACCAGCGTTTTTAACCGAGTCCATATGCGCCCCAACCACAATATACTCATCAGTTGGGACATCGGCCATTAAGCGAGCAGTCATATTGGTGCCATTTGTCCGATAGGCATGAGGCTCAGCTTTATAACCGATCCCTTCAAGGGCTTTGCTCAAATAAGCGCGTGTCAGCGCCCGCCCCTGGACAGAGCCACGTTCGGGAATTAAGCCTTCAGGGCCAACCTGGGTTTTGCCGCTCAGGGCTGCAAGATGTTTTTCCATCCGGGTGCGTTCTACCAGTGATTCGACCGGCTGATTGCGGCGAGCTGCCAAACTGTTAAGATTGGCTTGACTGTTTGTACGGGGGGCCTGCAGACCAGGATTCAGGCTGCTGCCAGCACAGGCATTAAGTGCGGCCAAGGCCACGAAAGATGTTACCAAAGCTTTGTATTGCATCGTTTGACTCCGATTAGATTCCAACTTATAAAGTATCGCCGCTTGAGCAAAATTCTTGTCTTAAGATTATGATTTTATTATGAAATACTTAAATCAAACATCAAACACAATGCCTCAAGCACAGTGAGCATAAAAATAAGGCTTTAACGTTCTGCCTCAAGAGCCCTTTTTAGCTGCTGATAGGCCTGATCTAATGTGTCCACTTGCGACAGCGCTTCAAGCTGCGAAAACTCATCTGATGCCGAAAGACCCGCCCCATTTTGCTGAAGGCTTGCACAGAGCTGCGCAAACCGAATGGCACCAAAATTGCCGCTGCTGCCTTTAAGGCTGTGAGCTGTTCGGATCAAAACCTCACGATAACCGCGCTGAGCCGCTTCACGGAGGCCTCTAAGCCCTTGTTCGGTATCGCAATAGAAGGTTTTTAACATCTGCTCAAAGCTGTCTGGCATGAGTTCGCGCAGCTCTGATAACACACGCCGATCCAGTACCTTTTCAATCAGATTAGCCTGCTCAGCCGTCATTTCGGACTGAATTGCGGGCTCATTTGGACCCAGCCAGCGAGACAACATGTCTTTAAGACTTTCAATTGCAATCGGCTTAGGTAAAAAATCATCCATGCCGGCAGCAAAACACATCTCCCGATCAGCATCACTGATATTGGCAGTCATCGCAATCACGGTCAAATGTTGATCTGTCGCCTCATTTGAGCGCAGGAGACGAGTCGCATCAAGTCCATCTAAAACCGGCATCATCATGTCCATCTAAAACCGGCATCATCATGTCCATCAGGACCAGATCATACTTTTTAGCTGCAATCGCGGCTAAGCCCTGTTCTCCGTCCAAGGCAACATCAGCGGCCAGACCGAGTTTTTCGAGCATTTTAACGGCCACCATTTGATTAACCAGATTGTCTTCAACAACTAAGACTCTGGCGTCAGGAGGTAAAAGAGTTTCAGGCTCAGGTAGATCTTCTGGTATAAAACTCGCTTCAGGCAGCTTGAGACTAAAATAAAAACGGGTGCCGCCCTCTGCTTGGGGCTCATAATGGAGTTCTCCGCCCATGGCTCGGACTAAGCGACGGCAGATCGGCAAGCCTAAACCTGTCCCACCGTGTTTACGCCGGATACTGCCATCAGCCTGCATAAAGGGCTCAAAGATCGCATCGCCTAATTCAGCTGAAATACCAATCCCGGTGTCTTTGACTTCAAAACACACTTCATCTGCGGCCTGACCCTGGCTCAGACGCAGACTGACTTCCCCTTTGTCCGTAAATTTAATCGCATTGTTGAGCAAATTAGTCAGAATCTGCTGCAGGCGTAAAATATCGCCCCGGCGACGATCGCTCACCCGATGTTCAATCCGACACTTGAGCACCAAATCTTTTTTCTGGCTGCTGGTCGCCTGAATCGCCACCACATCTTCAACCAGGCGCCGCAGCTCAAAGTTTTCCTGATCCAGTTCCATTCGGCCGGCTTCAATTTTAGAAAAATCCAGCAAATCGGTAAGCAGGCCCAATAAACCTTCGCTGGAATGCAGGGCAATCTCTATCATATCCCGCTGTTCGTTATTAAGTGCGGTAAGTTTAAGCAATTGCAGCATGCCCATCATACCGTTGAGCGGGGTACGGATTTCATGACTCATGACGGCCAAAAACATATTTTTAGCCAGATTGGCAGCCTGGGCGTCAGCTGTCGCCTGCTCAAGATGAGCATCAATCCGTTTACGGCTGGTAATATCCGTGACGATTAAGATAGCCCCCCCACAGCTGCCGGCAGCTGTAAAGCCAATCACTTTGGTGTAGTACCAGCGCAGACTGCCGTCAGCAGCCGTTAAAGCCTGTTCAAAATACTGAGGCACCGCTGCCTCACGCGACTTTTGCATGGTGCGGCGCAGCTTACGGGCAGGCTCTTCGGGTAAATGAGCATAAATCGGCTGGCCCAACTCAAGGTGAAGCGGCAAACTTTCAAGGCTGCGATTAATTGACTGCAGCCGATCTTCGCCATCCAGCACTAAAATAATATCGTCAGTATTTTGCATCAAAGCCAGCCAATGATGCTCTTGTAAATCAGGCTGAATATTGGCAAGGCGTAACTGAGACTTCAGCTGCTGGATCTGGGCTTTTAAACTAGAGAGTTCAGATAAATCCTCAGACATGACGATCTTTCTGGCTAGGCAGATTTAAAATAGACGATTAACGCGTGACAATAATCAAAGTGTACTAGACTCAATAACAAACAAATAGAGATATTTTTGACAAATGCAAAGTTTTTCCAATGCCTGTGAACGTAATCAACAGCCGATTCTTGACGTTTTAATTAACTGGTTTAGAGAGAGTCGAAATATTCTCGAAATTGGCAGTGGCACAGGCCAGCACGCGATCTGGTTTAGCCGCCATCTCCCCCATCTCAATTGGTATACAACAGACCGCATCTTCGATGAACAGGCGTTTAAAGACCTATGCCACAATCTGACTACAGCCAGGTCTGAGTATGCCCTGCAAAATTTACATGGACCCTCTGAACTAGATGTTTCTAAGCCCTGGCCAAGCCTGCCAACACCGGACCAAATCGACGCTATTTTTACGGCCAACAGCCTGCATATTATGAGAGACTCAGATGTTCAGTCCTTGTTTACAACAGCCGCTCAGGTGCTAACATCCGGGCTACTTTGTGTCTATGGGCCTTTTAATCGCAACGGTGAGTTTACCAGCCCAGGCAACGCAGATTTAGATCAATGGGTCAAAAGTCTTTATCCAGGTGGCGGGATAAAAGATCTGGCCGAGATTCAGGACTGGGCGCAACAAGCAGGTTTTGATTTTGTCTTAGCGCAAGCCATGCCAGCAAACAATTTGATGCTAAAATTCAGCATAAATCATAAAAATCCAGCTCAATATAACTATATTTAAATAAATCAACCTCAAGAACTCAGTTTTTAATCTGAGCTGAACTTGGTATGTTTCAGCTCAGGTCTAAAAGTATCTGTAACAGCAACGATTGCTGATTGTGCTATACACATTCATACAATCAGCTTAAACTGAAGGTCAATCTCTGAAATGGGCCAAGGAGAGGCAGTATGTCATCCCATTCACCTGACAATCAGGCGATTATCTCAGTCAAAGACCTTTCGAAGGTCTATTCTTCGGGCTTTAGCGCCCTTAAAAAAATTAATCTCGATATTCGCCGTGGCGAAATCTTTGCTTTATTAGGCCCTAACGGTGCCGGTAAAACAACGTTAATCAGCATTATCTGCGGCATCGTCAATCCTAGCAGCGGGACTGTCTTAGCAGACGGTCACGATATTGTGCGCGACTATCGGGCGGCTCGTAGCAAAATTGGACTGGTGCCCCAGGAACTCACCAGCGATATGTTTGAAAAAGTCTGGGACACGGTTAAGTTTAGTCGGGGTTTATTTGGCAAAGCGCCAAACCCCGCTTTGCTTGAACAAGTACTCAAAGACCTGTCACTCTGGGAAAAAAAAGACAATAAAATTATGACGCTCTCAGGCGGCATGAAGCGCCGTGTGATGATTGCTAAAGCACTGTCTCATGAACCCAATATTTTGTTTTTAGATGAGCCCACAGCGGGTGTTGACGTTGAGTTACGCCGGGATATGTGGGAAATGGTCAGACGCCTGCGCGATCAGGGTGTAACGATTATTCTGACCACTCACTATATCGAAGAAGCCGAAGAAATGGCTGACCGGATTGGAATTATTAACAAAGGTGAGTTGATGCTGGTCGAAGACAAACGCCAGCTGATGAAAAAGCTTGGCAAAAAACAGCTTGAGCTGCAGCTGCAGACTCCTCTGGCTGAACTGCCTACTGATCTCAGCTTTAAACCTGAACAGCTGAGTTTAGCCGATGAAGGCCATAGTCTGGTTTACACCTTTGACTCTCAGGCTGATGACACGGGCATCACCCGCTTATTGCGTGAGCTCAGTGAGCGGGGAATTGACTTTAAAGACCTCAAAACCAGTGAAAGCTCACTTGAAGATATCTTTGTTAAATTAATTGGGAGGCATGTATGAACCTACACGCTGTAAAAGCCATTTACGGTTTTGAACTGGCGCGCTTTTTCCGCACTTTGTTTCAGAGTATTGCCTCACCGGTCATCTCAACTTCGCTGTATTTTATTGTTTTTGGCTCAGCGATTGGCTCACGGATGTCAGATATTGATGGCACCAGCTACGGCGCTTTTATTGTTCCAGGTCTGATTATGCTCTCAGTGTTAACTGAAAGCATTTCTAACGCCTCATTTGGGATTTATATGCCCAAATATTCTGGAACTATTTATGAGATTCTCTCAGCACCGATTTCTGCACTTGAAATTGTGACGGGCTTTGTAGGAGCCGCAGCGACTAAATCACTCATTTTAGGCTCGATTATTCTGCTCACAGCACGGGTGTTTGTTGACTATTCGATTATGCATCCGCTCTGGATGCTGGCGTTTTTAGTCCTGACTTCTCTGACCTTTAGCCTGTTTGGCTTTATTATTGGGATCTGGGCAGATGGCTTTGAAAAACTGCAGATTATTCCGCTGCTGATTATCACGCCGATGACTTTTTTGGGCGGCAGCTTTTATTCAATTAAGATGCTCCCGCCGCTTTGGCAAAAGCTTACGCTGTTTAACCCGATTGTGTATCTTGTTAGCGGTTTCCGCTGGAGCTTTTATGGCAAAGCAGATGTCTCAGTTGGTTTAAGCCTGGGCATGACGGCCCTGTTTTTGTTTCTTTGCCTAAGCGGCATCTGGATCATTTTCCGCACCGGCTATAAGATTAAAAATTAAACGCTCCAAACAGTTTAAGCCCCGGCTTGTTAACTCAAGCCGGGGCTATTTTTTAGGTTGATGTTTAGTCTTAATCACTGACCGGTGGACGAACATAGCGCCTGCGCGAGGCCAATACATAGGCGACAATCCCGACTAAGCCGCTGCCTGTCACAATAATGCCCAGATCAATGATCGAATCAAAAGGCCCAGCTGGATGAGTGCGCAGGTAATTATGCTTTTTATTGCGCATAATACGCTGTTCTCCCACGGGGGGTTCGTCAAACATATCGAGTTGATCAGCTGTTTCTCTTGCAAAAGCTGCTGGTGCAGCAGACAACATCAGGATTGCGCTGCAGCTCAGAATACCGAACGCTTGTTTTAAACTAATCATCTGCCTACCCAATGACGGTTTACTGCTTTCACTTTACCTTAAAACAGGCCCTGATTTTTAAAAACTTCTGCTGCGGCTGACTCAGGCTGTAAAACCTCCGTTAAGATTATCTGCATTTATTTTCAGGCTAAATTTGGCAAAGCCTGTTCTGGTGGCGTTTTTAAGCACTGTGACTTTTTTTGGCCGCACGCCTGGCCACAATGAATCAGCTGTACTGGCCAAAACCAGCTGTAATAAATTAAAAGCTAGATCTAATCTGTCTGGTAGATGAGCCCTCCAGACAGATCCGTTAGGAGGGAACATGATGGGAATTTATAAACATCGCGCCAAGCCCAAAGGTCTGGCAGCGGCCCTGGGCTGGTTTAGCATCGGACTTGGGCTGGTGCAAGTGCTGGCTCCCCAACGGGTTTCAAAATTAATTGGCGTTGAACGGCACCCGGTGCTGATGCGCTTTCTGGGACTCAGAGAACTTGTCAGCGGCGTCGGTATTCTGACCCAGTACAAGCCCACCGGCTTTCTCTGGGCGCGAGTAGCAGGTGACGCGATGGATCTGGCTTTATTAGCCAGTTCGCTCAGCTTTGAAAAGGGTCAGCGAGGCAAAACCGCTGCTGCAACAGCAGCGGTAGCAGGTGTCACGGTCCTGGATGCCTTAGTCAGCAACGAATACAGCCGCAATTAAATTATCGCTATCGACATGAAGGAGAAGCATATGAAGAAACAACTCTTATCCTCGCGTAATCTCGCTCTGGGCCTGGGCTGGTACAGCATCGCCGTTGCGGTTCTGGAACTGCTCAGCCCCAAAACCGTTAATCAGACGATTGGTCTGCAAGACGATGGCAAACATCGTAATCTGGTACGTCACCGTGGCGTACGGGAGCTGGTCAGTGGAGTAGGAATTGTGACATCAAAAAAACCATCACCCTTCCTGTGGTCACGAGTCGCAGGTGACCTGCTGGATTTTGTTTTAATTGGCAAAGCGCTAAAAAACCCGCGTAATCAGCGTCAAAAACTGATGATCGCCACAGCGGTGTTTAGCGGCGTTGCGCTTCTGGATCTGCTAGGCTCTCTCAGTCAAAGTCAGCAGCGTCAACACAAACTTCGCCTTAAGCGCTCGATTAAAATCAACGGCACTCCCCGTGAGCTTTACTCACTTTGGCGTCAGCCCGAAACCCTCCCAGAACTGATGGAAAACTTCGCCGAGTTTGAATATATCGACGAGCATCACAGCCACTGGAAGATCCCAGGCGAAATCGGCCCTGCGCTGGTATGGGAAGCCCAGATTGTAGAATCCCGCGAGGGCGAGTACCTGCGCTGGGAATCTTTACCGGGCACCATTTTGCCAAGCAAAGGCTGGGTCAGCTTCCGCCCGGCTGGAAAAAAAAGCGGGACAACCGAAGTCTGCTTGTGCCTGGACTTTGAGCCACCAGCGGGTGTAATCGGTGATGCTGCCCTCACTTTGGTTCAGGGTATACCCAGTAGTCTAGTTCAGCTTATGCTAAGTCGC
>CAJYHH010000125.1 GCA_913773825.1 Candidatus Sericytochromatia bacterium
CCTAAGGCTGCTGCCAAACCCGCTGCCAAAGCCGCCGCTCCTAAGGCTGCTGCCAAACCCGCTGCCAAAGCTGCGCCGAAAGCTGCAGCTAAGCCCGCCGCTAAAGCTGCGCCGAAAGCTGCCGCTAAGCCTGCTGCCAAAGCTGCCGCTCCTAAGGCTGCTGCCAAGCCCGCTGCCAAAGCTGCCGCTCATAAGGCTGCTGCCAAGCCCGCTGCTAAAGCTGCTGCTCCTAAGGCTGCCGCTAAGCCCGCTGCTAAAACAAAAAAGAAATAAGCCTGCTATCAGCCTGAGCTGATGAATCGCAAAAAAACGGCTGTCCGATTGGGCAGCCGTTTTTCGTTGGTTAAGGACCTTTGATGTTTTAAAGGCTCAGGTGAAGATGCTGGTGTGTCTTAGACGCCGTCTAATGCCTTTAAAGCATCTTTGTGGTCGGGTTCGAGGGTTAAGACCTTTTTCATGGCTGTGCGCGCGCCTGCTGAGTCTCCGAGCGCCTGTAAGGTTAGCCCCAGATTATACCAGGCTTTGGCATAATCATCTTTAAAAGCAACAGCCTGCAGAAGCAAAGGACGGGCTTGGGCTGCTTTGTTGGTTTGTAAATATAGGGAGCCCAGATTATAAAGCACCACGACATTTTTAGGTTCTAGTTCCAGAGCAGACTTAAAATACTTTTCTGCTTGCTCAGGGCTTTTGCGCAGCTGTGCAAGCTGGCCCAGATCGTTTAAAACCGCGACATTTTTAGGTTCCTGATGAAGCTGCTCAAGCAAATAATACCAGCGGTATTTTTGTTTGACATACTCGGATTCTGCCACTTCTGGATGAATCGTGAGATAGGCGGTATAGGCTTCAAGTGCTGACTGTGGCTCGTTTTGATCACTGTGAATCTCAGCCAGGCTTTCATAAGCTAAGCCATAAAAAATGGGGTCTTGAAGCAGAGATTCAAAGCCTTTACGGGCTGCTGCATAATCGTTTGCTGCCAGATCTCCAACTGCCAGATAGTAAATCAGAGAGTTGCGAGGAAAACCTCCAGACTGCTTTTCGCGAAGCGTAAGCGCCTGCTTAAAATAAGGCCTGGCCTTAACCGGATCGCGCTCAAACGCAAAATACATCAGTCCTTGTGAAAAGGCCACAAAAACGGATTCCGGGAAGCGCTGCTGAGCTTCCTGAAAAAGCTTTTCAGCTTCTGCTTTGCGGTCGTTAGCGTAGAGGGCAACGGCATAATTGAGCTGAATCTGTAGACTGTCTGGATTTAGTTTTAGGGCTTTATCAGATAACTCTAGGCCTTCTGTAAAACGTTTTTGTCCCAGCCGGACTCGTGAAAGTGAAGAGAGAACATCGGGATAGTCTTTGCCCAGATTATAAGCCCGATTAAAGAGATCTTCAGCTGTTTGTTTTTCACCTTCGCGTTGAGCGATTCCCATTAGCGCCATTGGAATATAAGGGTATTCTGGCAATTGGGCCATGGCTGAATGAAGCAATTTGCGAACCCAATCAAAATGGGGAGTCGGCTTTGATGCTTCAATGCCTGCGCCGATAGACCCAAGTGAAAATTGCAGCCATGGATCATCAAGATTGGCGCCTAGCGAGCGTAACTCATTGCGTAGCTTATCAATGTCAAAAACCGAACCGTTATCGAGCTGCAGACTCATATACGCCATTAAAGAATCGCTGTCTTTGGGGTTCAGGCGAATCGCTTTTTGGATCAGCGTTTGAGCAAGAGCAATATCCCCTTCACTTTGTGCAATCCAGGCCAGGGCTCGATGGCCTTCCGGTAAGTTGGGGTTGAGCGCCAGTGCTTCTTCGGCATAACGTCGTGCCAGAGCATGATCGTCAGGGCCGCGTACACCCATTGCCAGATCGGGTGGTGGCACACGCAACAAA
>CAJYHH010000126.1 GCA_913773825.1 Candidatus Sericytochromatia bacterium
CCACCAGACAGATTTTGATGCCGTCTTGAAGGTTTAGTTCGCGCAATTTAGTCAATAGCTGATTAAACAAAAGGGGTAGAACCTCTAGTTTAGTTTAACTGACTTGGCTTTACAGAGCGAATTGAGGGTGTTAACTTAGACAAAAGTACGAACGTTCGTTTTATGAGGTACAAAAACATGTCTCAGCCAGCAACCGATGAACTGATGAGCGCGATGCAGATTTTAGTCGATAAAGCGCAACAGGCCAATCAGCCTTTGCTGATGCCGCCGCCGTTTGTCGACAGCCTGGGCATGGAAGTTACAGCGTTTGAAAAAGGCAAATTATTAAGCGCGGTCTTCCCGTTTGAGCAGCGCTACGCTAATCCATTGGGTCTGTATCTCGGCGGCATGACCTGCGCTTTGATGGATGCGGTGATGGGCCCACTGAGCTATACGGTTTTTGATTTACCAGCTGTAACAACTGAATTTACCACCACCTATTTACGCCCCTTTACTCAAAAAGACGAAAAAATCCTGGTCGAAGCCAAAGTCATCGGAACGACTAAAATCAGATTATCATTGATGCTGAAGCCAAAACCCTGTCAGGCAAACTGATTACCATTGGCCGCAGCACGTCCACGTTGCTCAAAGTCTAAAGGTGTTACCCGAAGGGCTTAGCGCATTCGGGTAAAGGTACCGTCTTGATAAGTAGCGCCAAAATAAACTTCAATGCTGGTAATTTGATTGCCAGCAAAAGTAAAACATTCAGCATTGCGAAAATCAACACCCTCTTGGGTACTGGCCTGATAACTGACAAACGCCACATCACCTTCAACAATGATCTGTTCAATTACCTGATCTTTTAACAAACCCGCATTGGGCCAGCAGCGCTCAAAATAAGCGGCTTTGCTGATCGCGTCATCATAGGGGCTGGTAAACGTAAAGTCATCAGCAAACAGCGTCAACGCCGTCTCGCGATCCTGAATTCGAAACGTCGCAAATAGGCGTTGGATCAGATCGCGGCGAGACTGGCTGTCCGTCATGATGAACTCCCTGATGTTTTTCACACTATAACAGGCCTGAGCTGAGTTCAAAAGCGGGCTCAGGTAGTTGTCTAAGCGTTAAACAGTTTTACAATCATCAGGGCTGGCAGACTGGGTGAAACAAATCAAGATCCTCTGAAACCTTCACCTGATTGACTTTCAGGCTTTTTAAACGCTGTAGATCTGTGCAGATTCTGTCACGTAAAATACTGCGCGCCATCGCATAATTGGCCCGGGTCAGAGCCTCCATATTCGATGTCCATTCCTGGCCAAGACGCATCAGCGTGCGTCCGTGCTGAACCGTGTTCCAATAAGGTTGTTTCAGCAGTCCTGGCCCAGTCCAGGTAATCAAGCCACCTTTATCAAAGACTTCAAAACCAGCCTGAATCAAGCCGCTGACAGACTTATGCTGATGCAGAACATCACGTTCTTTGGCCATATTTTGATAAAGCGCCAAATTCTCTTTAACACCCGCTAAAATCGCCTCAGGATCTGTCAGATCAGCAGTCCAGACACTCTCTTGCTTAAGTCTGGCGGTAAACAAAGG
>CAJYHH010000127.1 GCA_913773825.1 Candidatus Sericytochromatia bacterium
CCGAAACAGCGTCTGAAACCGGCTGCGGCGGGACTCTAAAGGCAGATTGGCTGAGAGCTCTGGATGAGCCTGCAAGACTAACTCAATTTGCTGAAACAAAAGTTCTTCAAAAGTCTCAAGATCACCCAAAATTTCAAAGCGCTGACCCTGACGGCTTAAGGCTTCGCGAAAATCGGCTAATCCGGCTACACAAGGGGCTAAGAGCTGGGTTGCCCCTGTAGCAGTAATCAGTTTTTGCAGTTCTTGAGTGAGTAAATCCACTGCACTCAGTACACTGCGCAGCTCCAGCTGGTGCAGTTGTTCGGGTAACAAAGCCAGACGAGAAGTGAGTTCACGGGGCTTCGGCACCAGCTTAATCCCCAACCAAGGAGCAACCGTTTCAACTAATGCATCTGGGTCACAGGGTTTAAGCAGATAGCCGTTGACGTTTTCGTTAACCACAGCCTGAAGGGTTTCAAGGCTATTGTCAGCGGTCATCATAATCACAGGAATGGCTGCGGTGGAGGGCTTCTGGCGTAATTGCTGAAGCACTTCTGTACCCAGCATTTCGGGCATGTTGTTATCCAGCAAAATCAGGTTGGGCTGATGCTGTTTGGCCAGCTGCATACCCTCAAGCGGATTGGTACTGGTCCAGAGCTGGCTGACATAATGGCGAAGAATCATGCTGACCAGGTCGATTACACTCTGATCATCATCAATGATAAGCAGTGTTTTGCTTGCAACCGACGGCTCAGACATAAATAACTCCTCAAGCCTAAATAGCATTTTGCTTCATTGTAGCCCAAGCACTCCCTATCAAGCGCCCAGAGCTAAACAATAGTCAGAATCTCGCTGTAAGTTCTAAAGATCTTTACGTAAATTTTATGCCGCCCATGCTGGCTTTTATGCCTCTTTTATATGGTCTGGCTTATAGTAATAATCAAGCAAACACAAGCCTCTCTGCCTCTTGTTTGCTTAACGCCAACTATCATCAACGGGTGACTCTGGTGGAAGGGTTCAGGTCTTATCCCTTCTACCTTTTTTTATTTTTTGGGTTTAAAGGCGATTTTTAGGCGCGGCTGGCTGTGAATAATCCCAGAGATTTTCAGCTAAATACCCAAAGGCCCGATCGGGAATTAATTCAGTTCCTAAAGCCAAAGCGCCTGGTACCCAACCTGTTTCAGGCTTTAAGGCAGCTAATGAGAGTAAAGCTGTTGTGCTGCGCTTTAGCACCACTCCCATTTTGTCTGAGCTGTCAGGCTCTTGAACCGCTTGGACCCCAGCCAATAAGACCCGACTGACATCTAAACCAGCCATGATCATCAGCGAAGCCCGCTCCAGACGGCTCTGAGCTGGAACTGTTCCTGCAGCCAAAGAGCTTGTGTTGAGTTCACCAAGTTTTGCTTCTGAGCGAGAAATCGCCAGACCCAGACGTTCAGCAAAACCAGGCCCTTGATTACGGGCAAAGCCGACTAAAAACTTGCCAAGCTCATAGACATCGTCAACGTTTTGCATCACTTGTTTGCTGTGGGTTAAAAAGCGATCGAGGTTTTCAGCACTGGGGTCTTCTGACAAAGCCAGCAGATAGTCATAATACTTGGCGATCACCGCAGCACTGATCACGCCGTTTAAGCCCTGAGCGACTCCAGTTGGAAGGGTTTTGCCCATCAGCCTGACGCCTTCTTTAATTGCCTGGGCGCTTTCTTTGCTGCCGTCGAGGTATTTGCCAGCGCTGAATTTTTCATAGGCCCGGCCGCTGTGGCCAACCACACCAACGCCACGAGCAAGCTGTTTAACGTTACGGCCAGTCTGATTAAAGCCACTGGAGCGTAAGCCCTCACCAACGGTTTTTAAAACCTGTTTACCTTGCTTGAGCAGATTAAAATCAATCTCTGGCAAAGCTGACTCAGCAGAGTGCTCAGCTGCTTCAGGGGTTTCTGGTAACTGAGCAGGGGATTGAAACACAATCGGAGCAGGCAGCTGATTGTCTTGAGCTCGACCTGACACTTTAAACTGATCGCCCAGCATCAAATCCTGAGTTTGGGCAGGGGATTGCACCAGATCAGCCAGGCGGGCCTGATGGCCTTGGGGCCGCTGAGGAGTACAGGTCGTAAAATAGCTTTTAATCTGCATAGTGGGCTTCTTAAGCATATCACCCGCAAGCCAGATTTAGCTTACGGGTGACAGGTTTATGACATAAAAACTCAGGGGTTAACTGACGTTAGTCTTCCAGACCCAAAGTTTTTAAGAAGAAGGCGTATTTAAACGCAGTCTCTTTAAGGCTTTCATAACGGCCCGAAGAGCCTGAGTGACCCGCGTTCATATGGGTTTTGAGCAGCAGCACATTATTGTCTGTTTTGACCGTGCGCAGCTTGGCTACCAGTTTAGCTGGCTCCCAGTATTTAACGCGCGGATCATTCAGACCCGCCAGCACCAGCATATTGGGGTAATCCTGAGCTTTGACGTTGTCATAAGGGGAGTAAGTCTTGATGTAATCGTAGTAGGCCTTGATATTAGGATTGCCCCACTCTTCATACTCAATCACGGTCAGCGGCAAGGTCGGATCCAGCATGGTGTTAAGCGCGTCCACAAAGGGCACGTCCGCAATCACACTTTTAAACAGATCCGGTCGCGCATTGCTAACAGCACCCATTAACAGGCCACCGGCACTGCCGCCTTCAATCACCAGTTTGTCAGGTGACGTAAAGCCAGCTTTAACCAGCTCTTCGCCGCAGGCAATAAAGTCTTCAAAGGTATGGCGCTTATTCAGCAATTTGCCGTTGTCATACCATTCACGGCCCATTTCTTCACCACCGCGAATATGCGCAATCGCATAAACAAAACCGCGCTTAAGCAAGGCAATCACAGAGGCGTTAAAGTCTGGATCGGTGCTAATACCATATGAGCCATAGCTGTAGAGATAAGTCGGGTTGTTGCCGTTACGCTCTAAACCACGCTGATACACCAGCGTCAGCGGTACTTTTGTGCCATCAGCAGAACTTGCATAATGGCGTTCCGTGACGTATTCAGACGGGTCATAGCCCTGGATCTGATCCTGCTTTTTGAGCTCAAGCGTATCGGTTTCAAGATGATAGTCAAACACAGACCAGGGAGTGACCAGCGAAGCATAAGCCACACGCAGCACATTGCCTTCATAGTCCTGCTCATCAGCCGCCCAGATAGAAGCCACTTCTTCAGGGAAGCTGACCTGCCAACGCTTGCCGTTAAGTAGATTTTGAGCTTGCATCAGCATCTTGGCATCCGTACGAATCCCAACTGTCAGATAGTTGTCAAAAACACGCAGGGTCTCAAGTTTGCCGTTTTTAGGCTCAGGCACCAGATCTTTCCAGTGGCTTTTGTCAGGGCTCGCAATTGGGGTTTTGACCACTTTAAAGTTTGTGGCGTGGTCATTGGTGTGAATGATAAAGAAATCCCCGTGATGCTCAGCGATATATTCCAGATCCTGGACTTTAGGCTGAATCAACACCGGTTGAGCTTTAGGCTGATCAGCGGGAATATAGTGAAGCTCACTGGTGGTGTTACTCTCCAGATGAATCATCAGATACTTTTCGCTGGAGGTTTTATACACACCCAGATTAAAGCGCTCATCAGACTCGTGATAGACAAGCGCATCATCTTTGGCGTCAGTGCCTAAAGTATGACGGAACAGCTTGTAAGGCCGGTTGGCAGCATCAATGACGTTATAAAACAGGTTCTGGCTATCAGCCGCCCATTCGACACTGTAATAAGCGCCATCGATCTGATCAGCTAAAAGCTCACCGGTTTCGAGGTCTTTAACGCGCAGAGTATAGCTTTCAGCGCCCGTGTCATCAATCGAATAAGCCAGATAACGCTGGTCAGGGCTGACTTCGTAGATACCCAGATTGAGGTATTCTTTGCCTTCAGCCAGCTGATTCAGGTCAAGCAAGACCTGTTCAGGCGCGGTCATGCTGCCTTTGCGGCGGCAATAAATCCGGTAGTTCTGGCCTTTGACGGTGCGCGAATAGTAATAATAATCGCCTTTTTTACGCGGCACACTCTGATCGGTTTCAACCAGATAGCTGACGAGCTCTTTGTAGAGCTTGTCCTGAAGCGGCTGAGTCGGACTCATATAGCCTTCGGTATAGGCGTTTTCGGCTTTAAGGTAGTCGATGACTTTGGGATTTTCTTCTTCACGCAGCCAGAAATAAGGGTCAATGCGCGTATCGCCGTGAACGGTGATTTCTTTGGGAATAGTTTCAGCAACAGGTGGCTGAAGCGCTACTGTATCAGCAGCAACAACGGGTTGAGCAGACATAAAAAAAACTCCTGTGGAGAGGTGCAGAACAAGCTTGGTGAAACGATGCATAAAGCGTTCAACCCCATTTATAGCATGGTGAATCCATGTATTGTCACCTGTTAGGCGCTTGGCTGCAAGCGCCGTTTTGAGTGGTTAAGTGCTTGTAGCAGAGCCCGTAGGGCGATGCGTACAAGGTACTTATGCAGAACCGCAGGTTCTGTAGAGTGGTGGGTTTAAATACAAAGAGAAGGGATTAAGAAAAACAGAAATTCGCTTGATAACCCCTACCCTATATTAGCTTGAAATCAAAATCGGCTCTATGCTATGCTATTTGTTGCTCGGGGATGTAAAGGCTTCGACACGGAGTGTTACGGCAAGAGCTGCGGGCCGAGAATGTCGACGTACTCGTTAAACTATCGGCAACAATTTAAACGCAAACAAGAAAAATCTGTTTGCTATTCCTTCTCTGAAAAACACTGCCCGCGTGGCGGTTGCTGCTTAGAGACTGAATGCCCCGATGATTTTCGGACCACGGAGATGAGTCGGGTTCTAAACTAGTGGTTGCCTGATGGGCTGATGCTGATAAGCCCATCAGAAAGATTATCAGCTGGTCTGACGGCCCCCGTCTGTAGGGAAACCGGCGGATGAGACAAAGAATTGCAGACTACGTTCCGTAGACGCTTTTGTAGTAGGTTTCGTGGACGCGAGTTCGATTCTCGCCATCTCCATCCCCCAAAAGCCCCGGAGGCGAAAGCTTCCGGGGCTTTTACTATGGAAGAAGCTGTGGAGAAGACAGGCTGTGAGCTATGGGACATGCAGACTCTGAAAAAGGCAGCTCACGGCTTTTTTAGGATGGGCACCGTAAACGGCGGATGCCCCTATGCCCGACCGGTTGCTCATGCGCGTGAGTGCCCAGCTCTTCTTGTTTTACATCCCACTCTCTCAGCTTTCAATAATCTTCTTGCCCTGGTGATAAACCGTAACGGGCCCATCTTCACTGATTTTAATCGCCAGGCCATATTGAGAAGCCAGGCGGGCGGCTAAGGTTCTGGCACCTACTTCGGCTTTCCGTTTGCCATCACTGGGTGGGCGCAAAATCACCCCAAAGCCTAACAACTTACCCTGGTCTGAAACCACTAAAGCACCGTCAATTCGCGCAAAGCTGACTAAGACTTCTGTGTCGATTAAATCAACCGTATAGTCACGATACTGTTCAAGTACATATTCTTTGGGGGTAAAGCGACGGTCTGAAAAAGCCGTAGGCTCAGACAAGTCCAGGCGTTCAAAGCGCGAGCGTTTATCAAGATTGAGCTCAACGGGCTGGCAGATGTCTGTTAGCAGAGCCGGGTCGTTGATAATAAAAATAATTCCGCCCTGTTTGCGTTCAGACAGACGCAAAGTAACCTGCCAGAGCTTATGGTTAATGCTGGCCAAACTTGGCTCAAGTTCAAATAAACGCGTACGCACCAGTTCTTGGTTGAGATAACGCCAGCTGATGCCGTCATAAAGCAAGTCAGGCTGATGAGAACCTTTAACAGGATTACGCGTGCCCTGTAAAATCCCAGTCGGCTGAATCTGCCAAAGCCAGACCCCCTGGCCATAATCCCCCAGTTTAGCAAAGGTCTCTTTAAGTGAATAAAAGCCTAAAAAGACACCGGTATTACTAAACACTAAAGTAGTTAACTGACCATCACTGATTTTAAGCCCAAATTTTTCACGGGTCAGAATATCAAAGCCAGCATCCATATCAAGATAATGAGTCCAGTAAAAGCGCTGGGCCAGCTCAACATCAACAATTAAAATCGAGCTGGTGGCCTGGGCATTTTCATATTTGCTGTGCAGCACACGGGTCAGCGCCTGCAAAATCCGGTAATGAAACACCATGGCGCTGGCATGTTCGTCTTCCCAGAACTCTGGCAGATGATGGCGACGCGCCGCTGTCTGGTAAAAGGCAAAACGCGCAATCACCTGATAAGCCAGCGTATCGCCCACTAAGTCCATTAACTCATCGGTGCGCAGCACTTCCATCAATCGAAAAATCAGGTGCTGGAGCTCCATGGTCATCATCTGCTGATCAGAATTTAATTCTTCGGCAAAGCGATTGCGCAGATGATAACGGGTATAACAGAGCTGTTTGTGTTCAGGGTTAATTTCAGGCAAGAGAAGTTCTGGGCCCGTTTGCCAGAGTGGCCCTTCAGGTTTAGAGCTGGTGCGCAGGCTTAAGCCCAGATGATAAATAAACTGACAGGCTTCTTCACGCAGACGAAAAATCGCCCGATCAATCTGGGGCGCAATTGAAGCGCTCTCAAGTAATTGATCGTATTCTTCCTGCATTTCGCTTAGCAGGTGCTGTTTATAAGGGCTCATCCGCCAAGAAGACATGTGCCATAACCTCTGCCTTAAGTGTAATTCAAAACAGGGTCTGAGCCGATCTTGAAACAACATTAAATCGATGTTAAGATAACATCATAAAAAGATTATAAGCTTCTGAGGTATCGATGATTAATTCCCTCAAACGCCTTGCTTCTCTTGCGGTTCTATTTACGGTTGCGACGGCCTGCGCTGGCCCCTCTAATCTGCCCCAGCAGGCTCGCGTTGCGCCTCAGATTCAGGCCCAGCAAGCTCAGAATACCCGCGCCCATCTGTTTAAAGTCCAGCAAGGTTTTGAATGGGTTTATGAAACTAAAATCGCCAAAGTCATGGACCCTCAGGACGAGCATCTGTTTAAAACCACCCTGCGCACCGAAAAAGTGGTCCAGGATGGCGCAGATACGGTACTTGAACTTCGTTATGACGACGTCTTTTCTGCCAACTATGTCTTCCCCAGTCTGCGTCTGACACCCCGTGGTGCTTTAGTTGAAAACGCTACCTTTATTGGTTCTGGTGCTGATTACCCCCAGGGCCTGCAGCTTGACTTTCTGCATATGCCGCTTAACGCCGGTGAGCGCTGGGAAGAAGAAAACTGGCTGGCAAAAGTCCGCGGCACTGAAAAAGTCACGGTTCCAGCTGGCACCTTTGACGCCATTCGCGTGGAAGTAATCGGCACCTATCAGCAGGCTTACACCAATGTGGGTGACTACTGGATCGTCCCTGGCCTCGGCATCGTCCAAGCCCGCTATACTGTCCCTGACTGGCATGTCGAAATGAAGCTCGGCGCAACGGGCGTCCGTCAGCAAGCAGCACCTCGCGCTCAGCGTCCGCTGCTGCGCAAAGGCCAGCCTCGCCCCGTCACCAGCAAGCCGGTGATTCGATAGGCAAGTAGCTCGTGGCTGGTAGCTTGTGGCCTGTTGCTGGGAGTAAATTCCAGCTAGTGGCGACGAGCGGGTTTTAAGCAAAAGCCTCGAAAGGTCGAGCCACCATTTAACAAGCGATATCGCTTTTAAGCCGGGAAGTTTTCTTCCCGGCTTTAGTCTTATGCCCCCAGTCCTCTCGTCCTAAATCCTTTTGTCCTTTTGTGCGCTCTCTCCTACTTCGGCAAAATTGCCTGCCAAATCGGCTGGCCGCCCAGGCCTAAGCGAATCACGCGATCCTGAGATTCGGGGTAGACCAGAATTTCACCGTTATCCAACAGCTCCAGATGATAAGGCCGTTCCAGCGGGATCTCTTCTGTGCCAGTAAAACTGCGCATCAGAGTCCCCACTGGTGAAAACAGCAGCAGACGGTCATTGCCGGTATCCGCAATCAGAGTGCCACCGTTGGCCAAGCGCCGTACACAGCTGGGCTCATTTAGAGCACTGGGCCCATCACCGGCTGAAAGCACCTCACCATGAGACCAGACAATTTCATCGCTGAGTAAATCCACTTCAAACACCGTATGTAGCTCGCGATCGCAAAACAGCGCCGTACCTTTAACGGTCGCTTCGGCATAATACGGGCTCATAATCTCATGAGGAGCTGAATAGTCCCAGACCACCTCACCCTCTAGCGTGACCAATAACAGACATTGATTGCCGGTATCTGCAATTAATAAGCGACCATCAGGAGTGGGCACCACAGAACGCGGCTGGTTCAGCTCAAGCTCAAGGGTGCGGGTCACATAACCTTCTGATTTAGACAGAGCCACCACCCGCTCATTGCCGGTGTCCGCAATCCAGATCTGCTTTTTGTCGACATTTAGACGGGTCGGTCTGAACAGTTTAGTTAAGGGGCCACTCGTCCAACTGATTTCACCACTTTCATCCAGACACATAGCCTGCTCTAAAAAACGTGACAAAACATAAGCACGCGCTGGCCTCACACGCGTCAGCGCCAGAACTTCAGCTTTAGGAGATTCTACTGTTATTGGACCTGACATGGCTTCTGCTGCAGCATCTAAACCACTGCGACGTCCAGCAGCCAGCGCCTCCAGACGCTCTTTTAGCACCGGGACCTGACGAAAAGCCTGTTCCAGCACGGCACGTTCAAATTCATAGAGCTGAGAATAACTGTCGCTTTTAACTGTCGCGGTCCGGGTATCACCACTAAGCAGGGCCATTTCGCCAAAGACATCTCCCTGCTCAATTTTAGCCAGTGCATCTGTTTGACCTTCGAGATAGACGCTGACTTTACCACGGGCCACTAAATACAGGGTGTCACCTGATTCTCCCTGACCAAAGACTGTCTGGCCGGGCATATAGGCCAAAGGACGCAGCTGCACCGCCAGGCTCTCTAAGAGCGTGTTTTCACAATCGGCAAATAAGGGAAGCTCCTGCAAACGATTGGCAATTAATTGGGCTTTGACTTTATCGACCCGCTCTTGCAGCTGACCACTCTGATACTGCGCCAGTAAGGCTTTACGGGTAAAAGCCAGCTCACGCAAAGGCTGCATTATTTCACCAGTTTGCATCACCAGCTGTTTAAAACGGCTGCGTTTAAGCTGGTAAAGCACGGCATCCCCTACCGTCACAAAACCAGCCGGATACTGCTCACCGAGCACCAACGAGACTTCGCCAAAGCTATCTCCGGCTTTTAAAGTCGCTAAAGCGGGCTCATCAGCGTTACGCTGAATCTGCACTTCACCTTCCATCAGAAAAAACAGCGTGCCGCTGGGGTCATTGGGTTTCAATAGCCATTCTCCTGCTTCACAGCGCAAAGGTTCAAGCTGCTCAGCAACACGCTGCAGCGAGAGCGAAGCCAGGTTCTGAAGCAAACGCAGCTGGCGTAAGGGTTTAAGACTTTCGTCTTCTTCAGCCATTTCCATCAGGCGCTGCTTTAACTGAGGCGGGCGGCGTACTCCGGTCCAGGGCTGGACCCAACGCAGACGCAAATCATGCTCACCATGTGGCGACATCACCAGATGTAACAACATCCAATAGCGTTTGCCTAAGCCCAATAAATCTCCATTAGGCAAAACAATCATGCGCTCTGGGCCGGCCTGCCCAACCCAGGCGGGGTCTTGATCGGGCGGTGGCCAATAAGCGACACTTTTAATCAGTTGATCCGCTTCACTAAAAAACAGCACTTCACCACGGGCAGCATCTGCAATGAGAGTCTGCCCATCCGGCAAACGACGGGCCAGAACAGGCTTTTGCAGGCCTTGTGAGGCACCCCAGCTTCGCAAAACCGAGCCATCAGCTGGATTGAGTTCTCTGACCCGGCCGGTTTCAGTGATTAAAAAGCTCTCAGCCCAGGTCCACTGTAAATCTCGAGGCGAACTCAGCTTAAAGCCCTGTTCTTCACCCCATTGCTGCTTTAGTTTTCCTTCGCGATCAAAAGCCAGAATCTGCCCTGCCTGATCCAAGACCAGAATATCCTCAATCGTGTCATCAACAGCCTGCTCGGTGATATCTGAAGCTTCAAAACGTCTAAACGTGCTCATCACAGGCTGGCTAAAGCGATGGTCAAAGAGTGAGACCAGATTGCCTGTTGGGTCGATTTCAATCAGCTGAGCAGAGCCTTTATCACTAACCAGCCAGTTGCCACCGGGCAAAGCCAACATATGCACAGGTTCTTTCCATTTTGTCTCGGTATAAGTCTCATGTTCAGCAATGACCTGCAGCCAGGCGTCTAAAAAACTGACCCGTCGCGCTTGAGGCAAAGCCAAGACCATCTGGCCTGGAATTAATTCATCACAGGCTTCTGCTGACTGACGGCGCTTACGGGCTTTCCAGTCCGCGTTTTCAAGCGCAAAATCACAGTGCTGACAAAGTCTGGGATTGGGCAGCAGCATCTGGCACATCGGGCAGCGATGCCCAGGCCGCCAGGGCAGCATTTTGCCGTCTAAGGCCTGATCCAATAAACGCAGCAGATGGGCGCGCTCAATCACTAAATCTAAAAATAAACCTTTAGATTCATCCAGCTCAATTTCAATCAGCGCCACATAGTGCTCTCGCAAAAGCTCGCAGACCGCCACCGCTTCAGCCTGCAGCTTTTGCTCAAGCTCAGAACTTAAACTGCGCAAACCGAGCTGTTGAGTAGCTTGACTCAACAGCTGATAAACTATTTTCTCAGCTCCGGGCGCTAGCTCTAATTCAGGAGCGGGACGCAGCAGCATATCCAAAGGGGCTTCATCGCCACAGGGCACCATAAAGGCTGAAGCAGGTTCATCCTGGCCTTTAACAAGCTTACCGCTTCGCGCTTCCTGCCTGAGATGAACCAAATATTCTGCCGATAAAAAGCCCAGCTCAGCAATCCAGTACACCAGATCCTGCTCGCGCCATTTACGAAGCGGATTAACTTCACCAGGCAAGAGCCAGGGCCAGCCCGGCGTCGGATTAAGATTGAGCAGATCACCGGCCAGACTCAGACGTAAAGTTAAATGCTGGATGGTCTGGCGGCTCTGTTTACCTTCACGGGATAAATACAGAATCTGTAAACGCTCACTGCCTGGCTGTCCAACTAAATTAAGACAGTCTGTCGGAACTTTAGGTGCCATCACACTGGTAGCCATGCCGCCTAAAGCCAATTCCTGACGGACACTCAGACTGCTGGCATCCAGACTTAAAACCCGCAGTTTAGGTTGCAGAGCCAGCACATAGATAGTCTGGCTATCCGCACTTAAAACCATCTGCCCCAGGTTGCCAGACTCTAATTCCTGCCAGTTTAACTCCCAGACTTCACCTGGCTCAGGCACGACAATCCTTCCGATACGTGTACTCGTGGGATCAGTCAGCCAAATCATGCCTTCCCCAAAACAGAGATGCATCGACTGGTGACTCCCCAGCTCACGCACATCCAGACTAGCCAGACGTGTAAACTCAGTTAACGAAAAAACCTGCAGCCGACCGCCCTGACGTTCACTGACAAAGAGATACTGGCCATCCGGACTGGCAATCAGGTCATGACCAGGTGTAATCGGCAAAAAGTGGCCGCTGCCCAAATAAGGCATGTCTAAAGGATCTTCGGTCATGGCAAAACAAACATCAGCTGTTACCAATAAACCCGTTTGCCCGGCAGGGGCTTTAGCGCGACCGATTTCAGTTCCGGTTACAGGATCAATCCAGACCAAGACCGGATCTCCCATATTCGGAAAGCCTGTTTCAAGTGAAAAAGTCGCTTTTTCTTCACCGCTGGCATAGTCAGTTAACCTAAGCTGGCCGTTGATAACCAGACAGTAAATTCCGTTTAAACGCTGGGTAATCCGACTCCAGGATTGTTCACGCACACTTAGCACTTGTTGAATCTGACGAGGCTCAAGCACATCAAATTCTGTCAGTAATTCGAGTAATTCCTGTTCCGCGGCACTGAGATCAGGCACTTTCATCGCGGGACGCTTCTCCATCGGGTGTTTTCTCGGGGATCATAGCATATGCACTGGATAAGGCAAAATTTCAACCTAATTTAGCCGTCTAAACCCTTTATCCAGCCCAGAATCTGCTTAAACCTTCTGCTAAAATAAGCCTGAATGAAGCCCTTTAAAAGACTGATTATTTCGCTATGTTTGCTGATTGGCCACAGCCAAATCTTCACGCCAGTTCTGGCTCAGGAAGAGCCAGCTCGTTTACGCCAAAGCCTTGAAATCAGTGCCGGTACGTTGCTGCATATTCCGACCTTTAGTCTGCGCTATGGCTATCTTACGCCCTGGCTCGACAATCGGGTCAGTCTACAGGCCCGCTACGCTTTACTGACGCCTAATCTGATTGTGCCTCGACCCGAAATGGCTTTAGGTCATGGCCTGAGCTTAGGTGGGCGTTATTATCTGTTTGTACCCGAGCATTTTTGGCAGCCTTATTTACAGGCTGATCTGGCTGGCTTACTGATTCCCAATAGCCTGACAGCGGGCGGACTCTTATTCGGACTTGGCAGTGAATTTAAACTGGCTGCCTCCTGGCGTATTGGCATCTCTTTAAGCTCAGGTCTCGCCTCCACATATGGTTATTATGCTCCCCCGATTACTCTTATTCCACCCCTGCTAGAAGTCTCTTTTAAGTCGCTTTTTTAAACGGCTTGTTTGGCTTCTAAATCGCTTCAGGACTCTGTTTGGAGCCCCTGAATCAAAACTCAATTTCATTAAAAAATCCAACCACAAAATATTTTTTAGTCATTTACCAACGAAAAATCATCATTTTCGCACATAAAAACATATATAAATTAAGACTATTGATTATTCAAACCACCAAATGTTTATTCCCAGAAAATCGCTGATTATAAGCTTATCTTAGTAAAAGATGAGTAAATCTTTAATCTAACATGAGAGAAGTTTAAATCTCGCATGAGTGAACACTAAGACGTTTTTTAGGACATTTTTAACCCAGCTGCGCTATTTTTAGAGAATATTCCTGACTCTATGACACGGAGAACGTGCATGATGAAACTCTCTCGATATCTCACAACTCTGATTCCAAACTCAATCTTAGTTCTGATGCTTGGTAGCCCTCTAATTTCGACTGGTGCAGCTTTAGCTCAAAGTCAGCCCCAGGCAATTGTGCAAACCCAAACGGCCCAACATGCTTTACCGCAGACAGCCACTCAAGGCTCAGCAGGAGCAGTCACCAACCAGGCGACAACGGTTCAGCAAACGGCTTATCGCGCTTCACAG
>CAJYHH010000128.1 GCA_913773825.1 Candidatus Sericytochromatia bacterium
TAACTTGCCTGACTTTTGTCTGAAGAGCTTGATGATTCTGAGAATTCTGGGCGCTCAGGCTAACTTGGCGGTGAGTCGGCAGAGCCTGAGCAGCACAAGCGCTCGTCAAAAGGGTCAGGAGCAAAAAAGTCGGTTTCATAGCTTATCCTCAGAATCATCCAAACAGAGAGTTCAAGATATTATCTCTTGATTTCTGAGTACATCAAAGAGCTAAGCAGGGATGAAACATTTAGTTCAGCGTTTTTTGTTTGTGGCTAAACTGAGATCTGACTGAATCTCGGGGGATTCGTGTTTAAGCTTGTATTTGCGCAAGACTACTTTTTGTGTACAATGTGTGCATCGTGGTTCGCCTAGTCTTTAATTCTCTCTATTTATTGTAATTTTTGGGATATTTTTGTTTTTAGTGAAGGTTGTTTCTCTGAGCTGAATCATTTGAGCTGAACAATCTGTGAGGTCATATCAGACACTTATGCAAACTCTGTCTCTTCCGCAAATTTCTGAGTGGGTCGATCATTTCGACAAAGTCCTGACGCTGCATGTCAGCAAGGGCATTAGTGAGCTTGAATTCCGGCCTGAGCAAAAGCTGCGAATTCGCCGTGGTGAACAATGGATCGAAAATCCCCAGGTTCCGATTTCGTCTGACTTTATCAACGTAATTGTTAAACGTCTGGTTTCAATTAATCAGGATCGAGATATCCTCACAATTGATGATCATGATCTGCTGCAGGTCCATGGCGCCGTGCTGGATTATGATGTGTTGCTGCAGGCCGACAACAATGTAATTGAAGCCAAGACCTTTAAAGCCAATATTCTCTCAACTGACAGTGGCGAACTGCATCTGGATTTTAAACTTGAACCCGATATTGTTTTGGGCTTTCCTGAGACGATTGATCCCAGCCGTTTAAATGACGATCAGTTAATCAACTGGCTAGATAGCTTTGCCACTCGTTTAATGGATCTGCAAAGTCCTAAACCCAAAGACCTGATTTTTCACCCGAATAAGCGTCACCCTTATATCACGGTTACAGGCGGGATGCGCACAATTAAAGATGTGTATATTTCGCCCACGGGTAAACCCACTGAAAAAATTGCCCGCGCTCTGATTAAGCTGGCTCAGAACCCTGCCGTTGACTCCCAGATTGAAAAAAACGAAGGCCGTCTGGATACTTTAGACGTGGATTTGTCGTATCGCACCCGCGCAGGGCGACGCTTTCGTGTCAATATTGCCGATACTTTTGATTGGGAAGCTGAACACAGCCCGCTGATCACGATGCGCCTGCTGCCCGAAAAGCCTTTTACGCTTGAAGAGCTTAATATTCCACCTGTGATTCGCAATATGGTCTTTAATCTGAAGATGGGACTGATTCTGATCTGCGGCACAACCGGCAGCGGCAAATCAACCACGATGTGCTCAGTCATTGACTTTTTGCTTAAAAACAAAAGCATTAACTTTCTGACGATTGAAAATCCCATTGAGACGATTTTTCCCAGTCATCAATACCCCAAATCTGTGATCAGCCAGCGTGATGTTGGCAAACATGCCCGCTCGCAGCCAATTGCGATGGAAAGCGCTGTTCGTCAGTCGCTGAACATGGCGATGGTGGGTGAAATCCGTAACGGTCATGATGCTTTAATGGCTTTAGAGCTAGCCCAGAGTGGTCACTT
>CAJYHH010000129.1 GCA_913773825.1 Candidatus Sericytochromatia bacterium
CCCGCGCCAAAGCCTGAGCCAGTTCCCAAGGTGTCACATTTGCATGAACTTTCATTGTTTTACTCCTTCTGTGAGTGAATTTTCGGCCGAGCTTTTTCTTAACTTTGATTCTGGCAAATCTCTATAAATTTCAGATGCGTAAAACATGTCTGGAATGTAAACGGAAGCTCAAGTCTCATTAAGCCAAGCTAAACAGAACTTTCAACTAAAGCTTACAAGCCAGCTATAACCAGCTTTTTTGTTAAGCGTTCTAAAATATAAATCTCATCAACCCTCTTCCTCAATCAACGATTCACCCAGATTCATGTGCTGTTCAAAAACCCAACATGCCTGATTCAAACTTGGCCTGCATACTCGAAACATAAACGGCCACGCTTCAAACCGCGAGCCCAACAAGCAAAGGAAAACCGCCATGAAAACCACTCAAAAAACAAATCTCAAAAACGCAATGATTCTGACTTCTGTTCTGTTTAGCAGCCTGATGCTTTCGGCTTGCGGTTCGATATCGGCGACCATCACCGGCTCAATAGCAGGAATTTCAAGCCTAGCAGAGGACGTCAGCACAGACGCCGCTGCTTTTGCCGCTGCAGGCAACCCCTCTAATCTCCAGCCTGCTACTCATCATGATCAGGAAGCATCCTTTGACAGAGCTGGCTTTAGCCTTTTAGGTCTCCTGGGTCCCGTTCAGTCCCAGCAGCTCACCCAGCTCAATCTCACGGCGGATCAGCAGCTGCAGTTGGCCGCTCTTGAAGCTGAAACCCGCAGCTTTATAGAAGCCAACCGCCCCGATGCTCAACAAACCGAAGCCAACAATCGTGAAACACTTAAGACAGCCTTTTACCAGGCCTTTCAGTCCGATAACTTTGACGCTGATGCTCTCAGCGCAAACCGTCCCGCCCGCCTGGTTCCCAGCGACACTGTAATAGCCTTTCAGGCCGATCAACTGATCAAAGCTCATGCCCTGCTAACAGCAGAACAACGCGCTTTGTTGTTCACTGAACCAGAGTTCAGTCAGCATCCTTTAGCCGTTGTCACTGATGCTGAAGCCCGTCAAAGTGAACGATTAGCGGCTTTAAGCACTCAGCTGAGTCTGACAACTGAACAGCAAACTCAGCTGGCAGCCATCTTTAGCGCTGAATCAGCCCATTATCAAAGTGCACAAGCGGCTTATCAAGCTGAACAACAAGCAAAACGTCAGGCTCTTAAAACGATTCTGAGCGCTGATACGGTTGATCGCGCCGCCCTGATCACCCAGCTAAAGTCCCAAACAAATCAGACACCGCAAATCGACAGCAAACTGGCGCAACTTGAACAGATTCATACCCTGCTGACACCTAAGCAACGCAGCAAATGGCTAGAGATGATGTCCGCTGGCCGTCCGCAAGGATCTCAGCAGACCCAAGGCTTTGATCGCACGCCCATGACGCCCACCGCCGAAATGGTGATCCGCTAAGGCTCACCCGCACTTTACCCATCCTTCAGGGCGACTATACGACTATACGACATCTCGACTGCATCTTAAGTGTTCAAAAGCTGCCAACAAAAGACCGCCAGCCCCAACCAGGATCATCTTCTGGCTGGGGCTTTTTTAGCTTCAATTAATCCTGATCTTCATCCTCATCAAAATCATCAGCGTCGTCATCGTCATCTTCTTCAACGGGTGTTAAATCAATACCTTTGCGAAAAGTCCGCGTCCAGCGGTCATATTCGTCTTCACCCTCACCTTTGAGAATCAGCATCAGCTCAGGGTGCAGTTTAGAAAAAGCCACCATATCTTTTTGGCTGCTGTGCCACTGAATATAAACTTTGCCACCATGAATCAGACGATTCATGTCTTGAAGACTATTTTTAGAAATCTTAGCCAACTCAGTTGCCAGTGTAAGTTTATCAGCAGGCAGTTCACCTTCTATACTTAGCGTAAACTCTGTGTGATAACGGTCGTAAATCATGTTCATTCTCCTTTGCGGCTTTAGTTTAGCTACGCTTCCAAATGCCTTGTCCAGTCAGCGCTTCGCGGTTATGGGGCTGAGTATAATCAAGCTCTGGCCCCTTAGGAATAATTCCGTTGGGATTAATATGACTGATCGAATAATAACCGCGCTTAATATGATCAAGTCTGACCGTCTCGCTGATGCCTGGCCATTGGTAAAGCTCACGCAGATATTGAGATAGAGCTGGATAGTCTTCAATCCGGCGCAGATTACACTTAAACTGGCCAACATAAGCTACGTCAAAGCGAATCAGCGTCACAAATAAGCGCCAGTCAGCCTCGGTTAGCCATTCACCTGCCAGATAGCGGGATGTACTCAAATGGGCATCAAGCTGATCAAGAGTCTGAAACAGACTGTCAAAAGCCTGTTCATAAGCTTGCTGTGTTTTGGCAAAACCAGCGCGATACACACCATTGTTGACATTAGGGTAAATCAAGTCATTCCAGTAATCAATTTTAGAACGCAGAGCTTCAGGATAAAAATCCAGTTGATTCTGGTTTAAAGTATCAAAGGCTGAGTTTAAAATCCGAATAATGTCAGCGGATTCATTGTTGACGATACGATGAGTTTGTTTATCCCAAAGTACCGGTACGCTCACTTTCCCTGAATAGTGAGCGTCGCTGGCTGTATAGAGCTGATGATGATAGCGATAGCCATTAACAGGCTCTGGCTCTGCATAAGTCCAGCCATCTTCACCTAACTCAGGCTCAGCAACAGACAAACCGATGATATTTTTAAGCCCTTTTAGGGAGCGAAAAATCAAAGTCCGAGAAGCCCAGGGACAAAGATAAGAAATATACAGATGATACCGTCCGGCTTCAGCTGGCAAAGCGCTCTGGCCTTCAGGGCCTGGTGAGCCATCAGGGGTAATCCAGCTGCGAAAACGCGTCGGCTCACGATGAAAAGCACCGTTGCGCATTTCATTGGCAGCCACATCGTTTTTAACCCAGACGCCGTTAATTAATTCAGGCATAAATTCCTCTCTTTACTCACGTATCTCACAAGTCTAAACAATTGGGCTTCATTTTAGCTTAGTCAGCTCTCAAAGATTGATTTAAATCTGTTCAAAGTCCTTAAGCCATCATGTTAAATTCTTAAACCCCAGCCTACAATCAAGTTCATTCCTCAAGCAAAAAAAACGATACCAACCAAACTCAAAACAGCAATCTGATCTGTTTAAAAGGCTCTTTGGTCTGATCGCAGCGAGGAGGCTCAGCTGGGTCTGATTAATCCTTTATTGGCTAATAAGTCTGGCCAAAGAGAGTGACAAAACGGCACCCGGTGTTAACTGAGTGAAAATCCCGCAGACCGCCAGAACCCGAGCAATCAGCATTCAGGCCCAAGTCTAATATTTGCTTTTAGACCCACTCTTTAAACACAATTGATAAGAATCAAATTCAAGCCTGATCAGCGCTCAAGACAATTTCATCATCAGGCTTTAGGCTGAAATCATCCAATGATGTTATAGGAGCAACACCCATGAAACTCAAAGATCAAGTCGCCATGATTACCGGCGCGGCAGCCGGCATGGGTCAAGCAATTGCCAAACTCTATGCCCAGGAAGGCGCTAAAGTTATTGTCTCAGATCTAAGCCTGCAAAGCGCTCAGGCTACAGTGGATGTGATTCAGGCGGCTGGTGGCCAGGCCCTGGCGGTTGCAGCAGATGTTTCAAACGAGGCAGATGTACAAAATCTGGTCAAAACTACTGTCAGCTACTTTGGCACCGTGGATATTCTCGTCAATAATGCCGGCATCATGGACGGCTTTGTACCTGCCGCCGCTTTAACAGACACCCTCTGGGAAAAAGTGATGGCTGTAAACGCAACCGGGCCCATGCGCAGCATTCGTCAGGTCTTGCCGCTTTTTATTGAAAAAGGTCACGGCGTAATTTTAAATATTGCTTCCATTGGCGGTTTGCAAGGCTCTCGTGCGGGTACGGCTTACACGGCCTCTAAACACGCTTTAGTCGGTTTATCTAAAAACGTGGCTTATCAATACGCCAAAGCGGGCATCCGCTGTAATGTGATTGCTCCGGGTGGTGTCAACACCAGCATTACCAGCGGCATGACGCCAGATCCAGCGGGTATGGAACTGGCAATGACCGGCATGGCCAGCAACATTCGCATGGGTGAAGCCTCTGAAATTGCCAGTATTGCGCTCTTTTTAGCTTCGCCAGACTCCAGTCTGGTTAATGGTGCTGTGGTCGTAGCTGACGCGGGTTGGACAGCTTATTAAGTTCAAATAAGTTTAAAGAGAAGATGAATTCCTTATCAATACACTTATCAAAACCCGTCAAACTTTCCTTTTGGCAAGCCTTGGGTTTATAACTAGTTTTCAGGCCCCAGCATAAACAAGCCCGTCCTGAGCAAAACACAACCAGGGCTCCGGATTATCCGGGGCCCTGGAAGCCTCAGTCAGCAAGCAAAGCATCCGTTTAGACTTAAGCCAAGCTCAAAAGCAGACTGTAACAAGCTCTCAATCAGCTAATTTGTTTAAGAATCTCGTCGACATATTTGCGCACTACATTGCGAATAATCGCCAGATTACTGTCGCGACCCGTGGTGACATAGATAAAGTAAAGATTACCGGGCAGAACCGTCAGGACATGATACTGACTGCTCATGGTAATCAGAATGTCTTCGATATTCTGAGCACCCAGACCCAGAGCCTGTTTGGCTTTATTTTTTTGCTTAACCACTTCGGCATTATAAGCAGCAGCCAATTCTGGCTCAAGACTGGTATCTTTGCTTTTAGAAGCCAGACACATTCCTGATTCAATTTCAGCCAGGCTCACAGCAATTGCGCCTGGAATCGCATTCAGCATCGTTTCGACAGTTGTTTGTAAAGAAGACATGTTTGAACCTCTTGAATAGTTTCTTGAATAGCATCAAAAGTCATAAAAATCAAAACTTGTTTATAACACCCCTTAGCTTCAGGCCATCTGACTCCTTTTGGCGGTTAAAATCCGCTCAGAAGTATAAAAATAGCTGATTGAGCGCTGCTCAGTAAAAACTGGTTCAGCTGGCCAGTTTGCGCCCAACTGTTGAGCTTCAGCGCGCAAGCGCTGACGAAAATCCTGTTCATGCCAGGATTTAAGCGGAGAAGGGGCATGTGCAGTTGCGGTATAAACTCCCTCAGCAGTACTGAGTAAACTCTCCAGATCGGGCTGAGGCCCCAGAGAATCTCGAATCAGCTGGGCATGAACCAGTGAACCGGCATCCAGCCAGATCACGCCTTTAAACCAAAGCCGTTGATCAGCCTGACGGGCTTTGACTTTAATTGCAC
>CAJYHH010000130.1 GCA_913773825.1 Candidatus Sericytochromatia bacterium
TCTGCTCCTACGGGCGGCTGGCGTGATGATGGTCGGATTAATGACCTGGAGCGTCAGTCTTCACGTCTACGCAATGAACGCGACGATCTGCGCAGCCGGGAATCCAGCCTGGAATCTATGAATACCCGTCTGACCTTTACTCAGAATATCGATCAGTACAGCCTGTATTTCTCTGATCTCAATTCAATTGATCGTCTGGCGCTGAATAACTATAAATCACGTCACGATGCCAATGAACGAGCGATTAGTGAACAAGAGCGTTCTGCCCAGAATAAAATCTCTCGCTATAATAACGAGATTGGCAATGCCCGCAGCAATCTGGCTCGGGCCGGTAGCGCTGAAGAAGCTGCACGTGGTCAATTTGCTCAGGCTGAAGCTCGCGTAGGTCAAGTCCGTGGCCAGCTCCAGGATCTTCATGACAATATCCGTCCTGACAACCATCCTGAAGTCAAACCTGCTTTTAATGCACATCAGAAAGCTGTTGAGCACAAAGAAGCTACTGTTGGTGGTAAAGCTCCGCTGACAATCACACGCGATAAAGCTCAGGCTACTGTTGATGGTCTTAACCAGAGTTACAGCAACGATAGACGCAGCCTCGAAGGTCAAATCTCGGATGTTCAGGGCACGCTACGCCGCGAAGCAGGTGACAAAATCAACCAGACTCGCAATCAGGTTGGCAAATAAAAGCCGTATTCAGCTGAGATTGAATTTACGTTTAGCCTTAGCTGAACCTTGAGCACTCAGTGAAAACTGAAAAGCCGCCGAATAAAAATCGGCGGCTTTTCTATGAAATTCTGTTGAAGGTTTGAGGCTGGCTGCTTAAGCTGATTAAGTGCTTCAGCCCTGATCAGACTTAAGGTTTACGGCGAGGGCCATTGCGACGGCCTGCAGGTTTTTGCTGCCAGGCTTCATAAGCCGGATTCCGCGAGTAACCTTGCTCTTTGGGCTCTGTCTGACTTTCGGTTCTGACAGGGCGAGCAGGACGTTTAGGACGCTCATTCTCAAACTCGATATAATCCACTTCACCTGAAAGAGGATAAGAATCTTTAGAGCGTTTAACAACCCGCACCGAACCACCCCCGCTGCGGGCAACATAAGCGTCTTTCTGACGCTGAGGGCCCTGCGGAGCTTGGGATTTTAGGCGAGCCTGCAGATTGGGCTGAATTTTAGCTGGCCCTTGTTTAATTTGAGGTTTAAGAGGGTTTTTAAGCTGAGGCTGACTGCCCAACTGAGATTTTACCTGAGATTGAAGCTTTGCTTTATGTGGATTTTGGATCTGAGATTTAGGCTGTGCTTTAGCCTGCTGTTTTTGCATAGCCTGTGGGGCTGCAGACGGTTTAAAGCTTTTGGCATTAGACGTTTGTTTCTGAGCGGGTTTGGCTGTTTTGGGATTGGCCGCTTGTTTTTGCAGGGGCTTTTGACCCTGTTTTGAAACCTGTTTGCCAGCCTGCTTTTGAGCGGGTTTTTGAGCTTGTTTGCCAGCAGCTTGAGCGGGTTTGGCATGAACAACTGGAGCTTCAGGATCTGGCTGAATCGCGTCTTCAAATTCCCGTGGATTGACAACCGGCAGCTTGCGGCCAATCAGTTTTTCAATCGCTTTAAGATATTTGTCTTCTTCAGGGCAGGTAAAAGTATAGGCATCCCCTGTGGCTGATGCACGGCCAGTGCGGCCAATGCGGTGAACATAGTCTTCGGCATGAACGGGGGTATCAAAGTTGATGACATGTGAAATATGCTCAACGTCGATTCCACGGGCCGCAATATCGGTTGCAACCAAAACCTGAAACTTGCCCTGTTTAAAGCCATCCAGCGCTTGCTGACGCTGATTTTGGGAGCGATCTGCGTGAATGCGGGCAACGGTAATATCGTATTTAGACAACTGGCGGGCAATGCGATCTGCGCCGTGGCGAGTGCGTGAAAAGACAATCACGGAGTACATCGACTGGGTTTTGAGCAGATGCAGCAGCAGGCGCAGTTTATTGGCTTTAATAACCGGATAAACGCGCTGCTCAACCGTGTCAGCCGTGGCGTTACGTGTACTGATATTGACGGATTGGGCGTTGCGGGTCAGGCTTTTAACCAGAGCTTCGATTTCTTTGGGCATGGTGGCTGAGAACAACAGGGTCTGGCGCTCAGTGGGGACTTGTTTAAGGATGCGCTTGATATCGGGCAAAAAGCCCATGTCGAGCATGCGGTCTGCTTCATCTAAGACCAGATATTTGATCTGATCAAGTGAGACTGTCTGGCGCTGTAAATGATCCAGCAGACGGCCCGGTGTGGCGACAACAATGTCGACACCTCTTCTGAGTTTGTTTTCTTGGGGCGTGATATTAACGCCGCCGTAAACAGACTGGCAGCTAATTTTGAGATAACGGGTATAGGCTTTGATGTTCTGATCAATTTGTTCAGCAAGT
>CAJYHH010000131.1 GCA_913773825.1 Candidatus Sericytochromatia bacterium
GGAGCCAGAATAGTCGGCTCTTTAGCAAAACTGCTCAGCACAGGTGGGTCTAAACGTGGGCTGATTTCAATCTGTACCGCTGGTGGCATGGGCATGGCGGCAATTTTAGAATCAGCCTAGTTACTGCAACGCGCGTCAAATGGATGTGCAAGAGTCCTGTTTTGCTGATGATTAGGGGCAAGTTAAGTTGCTGTCTAGCGAAATTGGCTGGTGCGGATTTGATCCACCGCTTCTTTGGCTTCGCGCAGATCGCAATCATGAATGAGGCGATAAGCCTTAATCGCCGAGACCGTGTTGCCCTTGTTAATCAATCTGTGAACATCGTCCATGGTGGGCGGGCCCATGCCCTCGCTCATGGAAGAGTTGACCTGGGCCCGATACATCACGGCCACAATCACAATCAGCGTTAAGCCGATTAACATCCAGAACATCTGTTTTTACCTGCCTTAAACTGATTGGGAATCTGGTTCGTGATCTGATTTTGTGATCTGATTTTGAATACAGCGCTGACCCTGATACCAGTTTCTATCTAAAACTCAGGATACATCAGGGCCAGCAGCTTTAAAACCGAAATTCCTCAACTAAGCGCTTGAGCAGCAGTCTGCTGGCGGAGCTTAAGGCAGCTGAACCTGACAGCCACCAAACACAAAGCGATTAATTTCTGGCGTAAACAGCGCAGAGGGATTAACTGGGGTACGGGTACTGGCACTTTCAAGCCTTTGCCATTGTTCGCGGCTAAATTTGAGCTCAAGGGCCGCGACATTGTCTTTGAGCTGTTCTACTCGACTGGCGCCAATTAATACCGAAGCCACGCCTGGTTTTTGTGCCAGCCAGGCCAGCGAGACTTCGGCGGGAGTCCTTTTGAGTTCAGCGGCGACTTCGCGCACCGCATCCAGAATCTGCCAGTTGCGCTGCGTAAATTTGCTGTCGCCAAAGGGATTCGAACCGTTCAGGCGGCCGTCGCTCAGGGTGTCTGAATTCTGGGCTGAGGGGCCTTCGGGTAGACCCTGAGCCAGGGGCTTGCGATTGGCCACGTCTTGACGCTGATATTTACCGCTTAAAAAGCCGCCACCCAGTGGACTCCAGGGCAATAAACCCAAGCCAAACTCTTTGGCTAAAGGCAGATGTTCGTTTTCGATATCGCGCTGAATCAGAGAGTATTCATACTGCAAAGTAATCGGGGCTGGCAGGCCATGAACGCGGGCTAAAGTGGCTAATTGAGCCACATACCAGGCGGGTGTATTCGAAAAACCGTAGTAGCGGATTTTGCCTGAGCGCACCAGGGCGCTTAGCGTCTGCAGCAGTTCTTCAGCGGGTGTGACCATATCCCAGACATGAACCCAATAAAGATCAACATAGTCTGTGCCTAAGCGCTGCAGGGATTGATCCAGCGCCTGATAAATCGTTTTGGCGCTGTTGCCACCTGTGTAGGGGTAGCCGTTACCGGCTGCAAAGCCTGATTTGGTGGCAATCACCAGCTGATCGCGCAGTTGGCGCTCTTTGACAAAGGCGCCAAGCATCTCTTCGCTGCGGCCGCCTGAATAAACATTGGCCGTATCCAAAAAATTGCCGCCATCTTCGACATAGGCATTAAAAATTTGCTGAGAGCCTGCTTCGCCAGAACCCCAGCGGCTGGTACCAAAGGTCATGGTGCCCAGGGCAATCGGTGAGACAATCAGGCCGGAGCGGCCCAGGGGACGATAGTGAGTCAAAGCCATGTTTGGACTTCCTTTAAACTAATTTTGTAGTGATCGTTACAAAATATTCTAAGCTATTGATTCTAAGCCTGCAAGCTTTTTATAATGATCACTATAAAATAGGTGAAAAAATGAAAGTCAGTCTCGCTAAAAAAGGCCGACCGAGTAAATTTGACCGCCAGCAGGCGCTCCAGCAGGCCATGTTGTGCTTCTGGCAACATGGCTATGAAGGCACGTCAATCAGTCGTCTGACCGAAGCAATGGGGATTAACGCGCCGAGTCTTTATGCCAGTTTTGGAGATAAAAAACAGCTGTTTTTACAGGCGGTTGAGCTTTACCTCAGTCTGGGGCAAGCTGATGCTAATGGCTTAGAGCGCTTAAGTGCCAAAATGCAGGTGTATCAGCTTTTAAGCAAGCTGGTGGTGCTTTATACCGGTGAAGAGACCCCTGCTGGCTGCTTAGTCGGCACCTCTGCTCTTAGTGTTGCCGCAGGGGCTGAAGATATCCAGGCTGCGATGGCCCAGATTCGCCAAGCTTCACAAGCCCAGCTGCAGGCTCAGATTCAGCAGGACATCCGCTTGGGCCATTTACCCGCTGACACAGATGCTGAAGCTCTGGCCGATTTTACAATGGCAACGATGCAGGGGCTCTCTACTCTGGCGCGTGATGGGGCTACACGCGCCAGACTGCAAGCAGTCGTTGAGCTGTCGCTGTCAGCCTGGCCAGACAGTCTGGCGTAAGTGTTGCTTGAGTGTTGCTTGAGTGTTGCTTGAGTGTTGATTAAGCGCTGAGGGGCTCTGGTTTTAGCTCTGATAAAGTTGTTTGTTTTTGAACCAGGCGCCAGCTTAGATAAGAGCCCAGCATAATCACAAATAAGCTAAACGGAATCGGTGCTCCGTTTGGGTCACCCGCCAGTAAATGAGAGGCTGTTGCGCCGAGAAAATTAATTGAAAAACCGGCATAAGCCCATTCTTTGAGTGTATAAGAGCGACCTGTGACAATTGCCAGTGCCCCCAGGATTTTGGCAAAGCCCAGAATCTTCATCAGATACAGGGGGTAGCCTAGTTGGATCAGGCTTTCAACGGTCTGCTGGGGGCCATTTAGAAAGAGTTCAAAAATTCCTGTGCCAGCGGCTGGCAATAAAAATAAAAAGGTCAGAACCCAATAGCTAATCAGTTGATAAGGTGTTTGATAAGGTGATGGCATAAACCCTCAATTAAACTTGTTTAGGCTTTATGCTACAGCTATACTTAGGCCTACAAAAGAAGGCACTTCAAACGCAGTAAGTGAGCTGAACGTAACCTTTTTACCCTGACTGAATTTGAGCGCCTAACATTTTTTTTGAAAGCGAAAGGCCTATGCAAGAGAAACCCCCCGTTCGCGCGATGGATGCGCTGCTGTTATGCGCCAGCAAAGAGGGCCAAGCGGTGCGTCAGCTGTTGGATCGGATTGGCGATAAGTGGAGCATTCTGGTGATTGTGATGTTGTCGCGTTCACCGGCTTATCGGGCGCGTTTTTCTGAACTCAAAAGAAGTGTCCATGGGATTTCACAGCGTATGCTGACGACCACTTTGCGCCAGCTTGAACGCGACGGGTATCTGCTGCGCGAAGTTTTTCCTGAAGTGCCGCCACGGGTGGAATATGAGCTGACGGATTTAGGTCAAAGTCTGCTGACACCTATGCACGGTTTTGTTGCCTGGCTGGAGCAGAACCAGCAGCGGATCACAGATGCTCAGAGCCGCTTTGATGCCTCTAAATAACAGGCTTTAGATCAGCGGCAGACTGATGATTTGCTGGTTAATGATTAATTTAAGGCAGTTGGTGTCTGATTGAGTCAGCTGTAGATTTGAAAATAAAGGCTGAGAGGCGTGAGTTAAATCAGCTGCCTGAAGGCTTGATGGCAAGGCCAGTTCAACCTGATCACACGGATCAACTTGAAACTCAGTTGGGCTCTCATTTTCAAAAACTTCGATTAAAAACGGCAAATCGTGCCGACAGAGCCAGATGCAGCCTTGTTTAATCGTCTGAATCGAAACAGGCAGCAGGCGCAAACCCTGTTGATTTAAGCTGGGAATCAGGCTGTTAAGTGAAGA